>NZ_RAZO01000334.1:0-59448 GCF_004307535.1 Pseudomonas sp. Sample_9 | reverse complement strand
ACCCAGCCGCTCGTAAAAGCGATCCCTCCAGCTGTCCTGTTCCAGGGCACGGAACGAACCCCATCGCGACAGGTTCGCCCGACGTGTTCTTCGATGGTTTGCCCGCAGCTCGCCAAGGTGATTCATGTACCTGCGGCAGTGCGCTCTCTTCGGGGCTTTCCTCAACCGTTTTCATAAATGGCAAAAATGCTGCCACGATCAATACGGGCGGTACGCACGGCAGCATCGTAATAGGTGGGTCGAGCACAATCATCATTGGTGATACGCACACCCCTTGCGACTTTGTCCCGCCGGAACCTCTAATCGGGCAAGCCAGATGGATTGGCTTCAGAATTCCTGCCGAGGAAAGCTATGAGGGACTGTCTTGTGTCGCCCACTTTGATGATGGTTCATCACTCCCGGGGGTCTTCAACAAGGACAATGCGGTCAAATTCGCAAATCCGTCGGGCAAGACGTGCCTGATGCTCAAATTCGAGGAAGAACAGCTCGCAGAAGGCTCGTCTCTTACTGAAAGCCTTTTGAGCAAAATATTGGGATAAGGACCGTCCTATGACCGAACCGTACATTGTGACAGGCAGCTACGTAGTCCAGCGCGAGCACGCCCTTCAGGACTCGCCACTCGACAGGGCTCTGGAGCTGATGGAGGGCACTGCGCTGAGATTTTCACTGGATGCGATCTCTGATGAAAAGATCAGGGCGAGCTATCTCAAAAATATCAAACGCATGTCTCTATAAACGATAGAGGATGTGAAAGCGGGAAAGATTACCGCCCAAGAAGGGGTGGCGTTCAGTCATGAGATGCGAAACAAAATCTTGATGGAACATCGCAAGTTGACCTCTGCTCAGGGTTTGGCGGTGGTTCAAAGGAAGAAGCAAGATGGCAGGACGCTGAAGTGGCTACTGGATCGCTACTCAAATGATCTCTTCAAAAAAAGTTACGAGACCCTTTCAGCGGCAGAGCAGCAGAAGGTTCATTACACCATTCTGGAAGCTGCCGGTCGGGATGATGCGAAATTCACCAAGGGCACCAAAAAAATGGTGATTATGGGCAAGCTCGGCGTTCTCGTGACCGCCGCCTTGGCGACGTATCAAATCCTGGAAGCTGATAACAAACCTAAAGAAGCGGCTCGGCAAGGGATCATAGTGGGCGGCGGCGCCGCAGGCGGCCTCCTCGCTGGCGCAGGAGTCATAGCATTGTGTGGTCCCGGCGCTCCTATATGCGCAATCGCGGTGGTCTTGGTCGGATCTGTTGCCGGCGGAGTTGCTGGAGGACTGGTCGCGGATTCGCTGGATGAAGAGCTGGAGGAGTTTTCTCATTGGGACATCTTCTGACTGAACCACAACTGACAAACGTCAGAGCCGCACTTTCTGAGCCGTTCAACCATTTTCCTACTGATTACGACTATGTTGCTCGTCAGCTCAAAGGCGTTGATCCAGCGGTGCTCTACAAGATTTTTTATTCAGAAGTAGCGCCAGTGTGTTTCACAAACATTGCGGCAGTCCTGCCTACTGTGTGGACTGGATTCGACCCGAATTGGCTCAGGGCCGAAATAGAGGAAAGGCTCGCAGCGCGACGGCGCAATTGGTTTCGCAGGCAGTACGACAAATTGTTGGTACGTTGGTTGGAGTACAACTATGACTACATGTGGAAGGAAATAGCCTCTAGGCTATGAGGCCGGGGTCACGTGTTACGTGGGTAACGTTCGGTGCCCCGCGACTGAGGGGGAAACCAGCATTTCAGGTGTCTGCGATGCAGTGATTTCGACTGCTTCAACTGCTCTCCAGTCGGTACGAGGCTTCAATGATCAGCGTTGCACCACCCACTTCTCTCCAGACGAAAAAAGGTCCTGCTTTCGCAAGACCTTTTCTCCATGTTGGTGCCGAGGGAGACTGGAGTCTTCCATATAAACCATGGCCTACAGCCAGATTATTCAGTTGGGGATACACGCGGGGATACAGCTTACTTGGGCCTATGGTTGCACAACCCTAGGTCAAGGCATAAACGAACGGCATATCCCCGGTGCTTTGCCAAGAACCTAGCTGGTGTGGCAAGGATTGCAGCAATGGTAGCAACCATTAATTTTCAGTTTGGGGTTTGCTCCACGAGCGGCGCTAACAGCGCCGGTGCAGGTAAGGTGATTTCCGAGTGATACCTGATTCTCCAGCTGCGGCATGAACCTGCAGCCAGTCGTCGTGTTGTGCACTTCGTAGTCGCCGTTCGCTTGAACATTTCTATTTACGATAAACGATTGCATTAGCTAGTCCTCGCTTCCGTGTGTCGGATCGGTAGTGACTCAACTTCTGATGAGCTGGTCGTGGTCAGCGATGACCAGCAGAGATGGAGGTTAGCCTTAGGATGGCAGAAAGCAATCAGTAGCCAGAAAATCGCCGGGGACCCTGGGACTATCTGAAGAACACGGGGTCGGAAACCCGCGGGACTTCGTTAGTGGAAGGTTTTCAAAGTTACTGAAATTTCAACGATTGAAATCGAAAGAATTCTGCTGAAAAGAGGCCATCGTTACAGCATCGGTAACGATGGCCTTTTGTGTTGATGATTATGGACACCTAGAGCCGTCAACCGAGTCAACCTGTCAACCAACATAAAAAAATCAGCCACTACCAAGATCGGGCGGATTTTAAGCCCCGTGTCATTCGGAAACGCGCAGGGTCCCCGGCGACCTCCCATTATCTGTGCAGCTGCACTGGTGAACTGGGTGTTCACCCGGTTCACCTGTTCACTAAGCTGGGCACCTGTCCGCTAACAAAGCCCCGCGGGTTTCCGACCCCGTGTCTTTCAGATCTGCTCAGGGGCCCCGGCGCCCTCTTGAGACTTCGGGTGTTCATACAAGTAAGCGGTGTGTTAACACCTCATCAGTTCAGATCCGCACACCTTTTCGCTGAAGCGGTTCGGGTTTTCGATGCCGTGATGACCTAAACCCTTTAGGGGGGGCCAGAATCATTAAGCCAGATCAATGCGGGAACTTCTTCGCTGGAGGAACTCGATCTCCGGGGGAGAGGGGTGGAATACACCTTTGATGTGGTGTAACTCGTGTTACTGGTGTAACAGTTGTGGTTAACCATCTGAAAACAAAGAGAATTTCAGCGTTACACGCATCTGAAACCCTTCGTGGTGAAGGTGTAGCACTGGCAAATCGTGTAACGCATTCATTCACCGTAGGCTCGGTGTTCCTAAATTTTAAGACTTCGGGTTCTTGAACTATGAGGAGCTCGGAAACGATTTTGATGTTGCGAAGGGCCTTGATACCCTCCCTCAGTCCATATTCGTACTTTAAATAAGCGTCGACTGAATTCACGTTCGTTGATCACGGCCATCCCTGTGCGTCTGTTAATCAGAGGCATCAAGCGGCGTTTGGGAGTGGAACAGAAAACATCATGCGACATCGTGTTCCAAAAAGCTGGCTATCTGCTATTGTCAGATAAGATTTTTTCAAAAACGGAATGAGAGGAAGAAATCATATCTGTGGCGGTGATGACAGCAATTGTGAAGCGGAGAGAGGTGTAGTTTCACAAAGCTTGTTTGTAGGTTGTTCTGGTAACGGCTGCGATAATCATAATAATTAAACAGAGAAGGATTGATATGAACGAAATTTTGCAAGAATGTTTGTCTCATCCGAATGGCGCTCAGTTCTATCGTGGTGACCTTCATATTCACTCCTTCCAGGCGTCCCATGACGTTACCGATATCGATATGAACCCTGTCGAAATCGTCGCAACTGCATTGCGCGAAAATCTGGCCCTCATTGCCGTTGCGGATCACAATGAAATTAGCAATGTCCATGCAACAATGGTTGCAGGTGCTGAAGCAGGTGTTCTGGTAATTCCTGCTGTTGAATTGTCAACACCTGAAGGCCATTTATTATGTTACTTCCCTACTTTGGAGGCACTACAGAAATTTCACGGTAGACTGAATCTCGCAGATCGGGGAACACCCAACAGCAGATGTAGCGACGCAATGCTAGCATGTTTAGATAGCGCAAAATCATTGGGAGGTTTCTGCATATTAGCTCACGTGGATGGCGGCAATGGACTTGAGTCTAATCGTCCTGGTGGTTCGCCTCACAAGGTTGATATTATTTGTCATTCTGCGTTGTTAGGAATAGAGCTAAAAAGCTCTGACTCAAAAATCTCTTATGCTTTGGGCGATCCTGAATCTGTCCGCGCTCAAATTGGAAGTCAGAGAATTGATAAGTTAGGGTTGGGCGCAAGGCAGTATCTCGCAAGAGTGCTGAATTCCGACTCGCATACATTGAATGTCCTAGGCAGAAACGCTGCTCAAGCCAGAAAATTAACTCGCTACAAGATGACGGAGCCGACCTTTCAGGGATTGCGCCACGCACTCGAAGAATGCGACTCTCGAGTTCGTTTGGAAGATGAAGTTCCCACTGCAACCCCATTTGTGCTGGGTGTTTCTATTAATGGTGGTTTTTTAACTGGTCAAACGATTCACTTCAGCAGCAATCTTAATTGCATAATTGGCGGTCGAGGCTCGGGGAAATCCACTGCCTTCGAAGCAGTTCGCTGCTTGACTGGCACTGAATCGGAAGCTGAAGTTGTTGATTCAGAAGTGTGGCCTCAGCAACTTCATCTATTTTGGCAAGATGAGGCTGGTCAGCGCCATTCATTTGCTCGACCGATAGGCGGTAGTCTTGAAAATTTAGATGATGAAGGGGAAGGGCCCTTAAGTTTCGATATCGACTGTTTCGGACAGGGTGAGGCCGGAAATGTTCGTGAGCAAAGCAGGACAGATCCTCTTGCACTGTTGAAGTATCTTGATAAATTTACCCGCGTACAAGACGCCTTGATTGAGGAAAAGGCTGCAATAAAAATGTTGTCTGATATAAGTGGAAATATCGTAAAAGCTGAATCGAATGTTGGGCAAATACCGCAAGTACAACGTTCATTGTTAGTCACGAGACAGCAGTTAGCAGCTTTTGAAGCGGCGCAGGGAAAAGACGTCATACGTTTGCAAAGAAGTTTGTCTGCTGAAAAGGCAAAAAGAGCTAGTGTCAATGAAAAAATGGCTGGGTTAAAAACATTAATATCGGGAGAATCTGCTAAAGAAATGGTCGAAGCTATTTGTGCTGTTGTTCGTGACGCAGAAATAATCGCTGGGGTAGATGAGGCCAAAACGATAGATGACCAATTAATTAGCTTTTCCACTGAAATGAATGCTGCTTTACAATCAATTTCTGTAGCCTACGAAAGCCTAAGTGAATTAGTTTCTACGTCATTACAAAGTTGGGCACTTAAGGAACGGCCAATACGCGATGAAATTGACATAAAGAGAAATGCCTTGGAAGCACAGGGGATTAAGCTGGATATGGCATATATCACTAAGCTTGCTACCGAGGAAAGCACCTTGCTGGCATCACTTGAAAAGTTGGAAAAGTGGGTGCCTTATCTTGAGAAAATGCAGGCTGAGTATGCCGTTGCTCTAAAAAATCGGTGGATTTGTCGTAGGGTAGTATCAAATTTACGACAGGCGTACGCAGTTAAGGCATCTAGGGCGCTGGACGAGGTATTGTCTGATCTGAAGGTGAAGCTTCAATATGCAGACGGTGGCTATTCTCAATCAGCAGTAGGAATTATTGCGAGCGCAATGGGGTGGCGTACCTCAAATCAATCAAAAGCCCGCGCCCTTATCGAAGGACTGACAATTCCGGTGTTGTTGGAAATAGTATCGAAGGGACAAGTTGCAAGGCTGACGAGTATTGAAGTTAGCCCTGGTATTAAAATGTTTTCTACTGGTGATGCGCAGGATGTCGTAGATAAGCTAAAAGAGCCGTCAGTAAGATACTCTCTTGAGCAATGCGATATTGATGATTTGCCAAAGCTGACAGTTTCTCGACAGATAGATAATGGTGCTGGCGCAAAATTCGTGCAGCGAGAGTTTGCACAGCTGTCGCTCGGACAGCAGCAGTCAGTGCTTTTAGCCCTAATACTTTCCTCAGATAGCACTCGTCCGTTAATTATTGATCAGCCAGAAGATAATTTGGATAGTGAATTCATTGTTCAAACCTTCGTTCCAGTTTTGCGAAGAGCCAAAGAACGTCGGCAAGTTATAATTGTAACTCATAATGCAAATATTGCAGTCTTAGGTGATGCTGAGCAATTGATTGTTTTAAAAAGCACTAGTGACAAAAGCACGGTAATATCTAGAGGTTCTATAGATGATTCTATAGCTCGTGAATCTGCATGTAAAATATTGGAAGGTGCTCGGGAGGCTTTTACAAGAAGAGCAAAAATATACGGTGTGACACTCTAAAGCATTTTGGAGTCGACAGGTTTTCGTGATGGTTTATCTTTAGATACCTTGTTACATAATTATATCTGACTTTTAAGGTGGTGGTATGCCAAGTTTTGTATGGGACAGAGATACGGATGATGCATGGAATGAGCCATATGAGTATGAGGGGCAAGAGCAGTTTCATCGAGAAGCCTGTCAGGTTCTATCATTAATGAAATCTCACTATGCAGAAAAGGACATGCAGTTTGGGCGAGATGAGCAGTCACTCGAAAAAGCGATCTGGCTCATACAAATTGATGCCCTAGAGGCGCTAGTGGATGCATTAAAACTCACAGAAGAAAAGAGGCACAGAATTGCCTCGCGCTTGTTTCGTGATGCGGTTGAAACAATGGATATTTCGGCGTATTTCCATTTGGCGGGTGATCGAGCTAAAAAGGATCTTGATAAATGGTATCGGAATGAAGTGATCCCGCATCGAGTTTTTAGAGATTTTATTAAAAAATACGAATGCGAAGATAAAGCTAAAAATTTAAGTAGCCTTTACAGCGATCTTAGCAGGTACACGCACCGAACATATGGTGCAATAACTAAGAGTTATTTACTCGGGAGAGATAATAAAATTGCCTATGATGGGTTTTCCGAAAGCGGATTTAGAGTGTTGCCGCATGTGATATCTCTGTCGTATGCAATAATCGCGGCATTAATTAAAAGATTTATTGTCATTGCTGAGTATACTCAGCAAATTGAAATAGAAAAAGTTAATGATATTTGGTCTGCATCGTTGGAAAAAGAAACTGTGCAACGACGATTTGGCTCCGGGCCAGAACAGTTGTTAAGAACTGCTCCCGTAGAATTTAATTTGGAATTTGATGGCGATGACTGAATTGCGCTCCTGTGTTAGGGGCAGCTTCAGTGTTTGCTATTGTACGTTTCCGTAGTGTGGTTGGCTTTACCAATTTTTAACGGTTGGACGGCTAACCAAAAATAGACTGTTCCCGCTCTTTTTCGACTGTTGAATGCCTGCAGATTACGTTCAAGCCTATTTACCTAACGTTGAGCAGTTATAAGATTGGTGATTTCATTCGTCTTCGATGTACTCTGTGATTTTAAGAAATGACTTGCCTAGATCGTTGAGGACCAATTGGAGCCTGTACGACTCTACTTCGCCTGCATTATCTGCATAGGGATAGATATCAGAGGGTGACGGGATATAGGGCTCAAAGCCATGATCCAAGTCAGTTGCGCGCATCAACCGATCGCGATCGTCCTCTTCGAATTCTTCGTTTTCGTCGTAAAAATCCTGGTCGATAATTACATTTGCCCAAGGGAATAGAATATTAGCCAAGGATTTGATGCTCCTTGCTGTATAGAATACATGCCACTCTCTGTAGGTTTGTTCGTCATTGTGTTCATCATAAACAAAAACTTCGATCGGTGATCTGCCTAGGCTTTTGTTGTACCAGTGTTCTAATCCAACGCTAACCTTTTTTCCAGATTCAATATGTTGCATAAGTGGGAGGTCTAAAGTTAAGGCTCTGAGTTTTTGCTGGGATGGAGTTCCTTCAAAAAATCTCTCGAGCTCATTTTTGCAGTCTCCGCCATATATGTTTGAATAGGGTATCAGGACTTTCCAATGCTTTGCGGTCTTGGTAATTGTTTTCTGAGTGATTACCTGCCAGAACGTTTGCTTTGTTTCGGGGATGTGGCCAATGAGTAACACTGGTAGGGAGTGACCAGTCCAATATTCTAAATGGGTGTTATTGCCGTAGTAAGTGTAACCGCTGTCTCCCCGGGTGAAGTGGCTTGCGCCGGTTTTTATCTGCAACGCTATTAGTTTGCCAGTTGGGTTTTGATTGTCATCTACAAACTCAATTTGAGCATCTACACCCATATCGAGTATTGGCTGCTCTCTGAAAATCCATCCAAGATCCTGCGCCGTGATGCCTTCGACTTGTGCGATGCCGATCCTTTCGGTAGGAGAGTAG
Source organism: Pseudomonas sp. Sample_9 (assembly GCF_004307535.1). Taxonomy (NCBI): domain Bacteria; kingdom Pseudomonadati; phylum Pseudomonadota; class Gammaproteobacteria; order Pseudomonadales; family Pseudomonadaceae; genus Pseudomonas; species Pseudomonas sp. Sample_9. Next base: position 51,195 of record NZ_RAZO01000334.1, on the reverse strand, counting down.
CGCATGGTTGGTACCTTTACGTTCTATCCTCTCCAGCTGGAAGAGGTATTGGGTTTTGAGATTCAAATATACGCATGTGAACGTAAATCTATATCAGGCTAACCGGAAAATCATGTTTTATCATATATTTTTACAATGGCCATTTTTCACCAAGCGGCACCCTTAGCCGGTAGGTTTACACATCCTCCTGCCCAGGATTATTGAATGCCATTCGTGAGTCCAAAAAAAGGGCCCGTCATGGGCCCTTTTTTAGAGAGGTGTTTACTTCTTCAACCATCCCTCGACGACGTCGGAACCGTGTTTTGCTTTCCACTCTTTCAGCGCTTTGTGATTCCCACCTTTGGTTTCGATTACTTCGCCGGTATTTGGGTTTTTGTAGACCTTGAGTACGCGTGGCTTGCGTGTGCTGACGGCCGAAGCTGCTGATTGGTGCCGTACAGTGGTCTGGGGCTCCAGAATGTCGACGATGTGCCGCAGGCTAAACCCATACTGTTCGAGCAGCTTGCGCAGCTTCGTTTCGAACTCGATTTCTTTCTTCAGCCCATCATCACTTTTCAGTGCTTCCAGCGCTTGGAGTTGCTCGGCGAGGTGTTTTTCCAGCTGACGGTATTCTGCGAGTTTGGACATTGTCTTTCCCTTGTTCAGAGTGAGCGTGCGTAACTAATAAGATAAAATGAGCTGGTTATAAGTTCAGCACTATTTTCGACGGTTCAGTTGGCTTTCAATGTGCGTCATTTCCGATTTGATCGCGTTAATCGTCAGCGTTTGTATTGGACTGGATTTGCCCGGCCCTGCGTTGATGGTCTTCAGAAGGCCAATGAGGTGGGCCTTTCGAGTTTTGAGCGTGTCAGACCAACTGGCGCTGTTCTGTATCGGCTTGTTCATTACGTTCATCCTTACGTTGTTCCAGATTGCTCATGACTTCAGGTTGGTTCGGCGTCGCTAAGCCGTCGAGCTGGAACAAGTCCCGCGCGCGGTACTGGCGCGAGCGAGCTGATAGCTCTTCCCATGTCCACTTCCCAAAGTTCTCGCCTTGCTCTGGAACGGCAAGCTTCATAAGGCCAATCTGGTCACGGCCGAGCAGGTTGTAGTTCGCCCAAAGCTTTCCGCCAACCTCGAACAACGCTTTAGCGGCATCGTTCCATTGCTCTTCGAGTACCGTATGCGATAGCAACAGGGCGGTGCGCTCTATCTCTTTATGCTTTATCTGTGCTTCTGCGATGTATTTATCTACGGTAACCAGCTCCTGCTCCAAGGCTGTCATGATCAGGTGTTGCCGACGATTGTGTTCGGTGGCCACCGTGAGGTTCTTCGCAGCCTTTTGCGCATCAGTATTGGCTGTCTTCTCGCCTTCGATGTCGCCCCACGCGACAGCCTGCGCGTACGCCGTGGCGGCGTCCGTTTCGGCTTGGCGAGCTTTTCCCATGTCCTCTTCCGCCTGCTGCTGAATTTGCTCCAGGCGTGTGCTGAGGCTCTGACGTTTCTCCCTCAATTCATGCTCATCAGCTGTCCAGTTGTCCATCGCTTCGATGTAGCCAGCCATCAGGGAATCGCAGTTGGCGAGGTTTTCTCGGCGATTGATTCGCCGGTCCAACAGATCGGCATTGAGATTGCGCGAGTCGAATTTGCCTTTCAATTCGCTGTACTTTTCCCGCAGTTCGCGCTCGCGTTCCGGTTCGATGGCGTTGTCGCTTTCCAGTATCGTCTCGAGGGGCAGCATGTCGGCGTGCAGCTGTTTTGCCTCGCTGCGCAGTTGGTCGCGGCGGTCTTTCAGTTCTTGAATTTCGTTCATGGTCTGGTCTCTTTCAATTCGATTGTGGGTTGGTTGAGTGGCTGGCGAGGCCGGGAATAAGCCGGCGCTACCTCGATCAGCAGAGATGCCCTCAGGCAGCCCGAGCCTCGCTCTCATCCATTCCCGGAATCGTCTTAACGATGTAGCAACGCTGCGTGCCGAGACCGGGTAACCGGATCAGGCTCGACGCCTTACCGTCCTTCCCGGGTTCCAGAACACCGCGCTGCAGCAGTTCCTTGTTCACCGCGTTGATGTTCATGCCTCGGAAGATCTCCGAGCGCCATAGCTCTGGGAGCACGTAATAGGTGTTGGTGGTGTGCAGGGAGTCTCCGAGCCCGTGCTCCAGCGTCTTACGAAAACCGAGTCGGTCGATGGTGCGCGGCCCGTGCTCATCGATTTTTGCCGCCGTCGATTCCCAGCGCGTGAAGCGGCTTTCACCGAAGCGCTCGATGACCTGGCGCAGTCGCGCCAAGATCGCATCGCCCTCGAAGTTACCGGCGCCGCCACGCTCGTTCATCCATGCGTTGAGGCAAACGCGAGCAGCGGTGGTGGCGGTTCCGTCGGGCCAGCCGGTGATTCCCATCGCGGTGGCCAGCTCACCCGCTGCGGCGGCGAGACCGAAGCGAGCAGCGGCACGGTGCGCTTGTCCACTGGCCGACGCTGGTAACGACTGGGCGATAAAACCTTCCAGCGTGCGGCGCAGGATGGCGGACCATCCATGACGCTTACCGGGTTCACACAGCGCCGTAAGGAAGGCCGTGAGCGGCGTGCCGTAGTATTTCGCTACGCGAGCCTTGAGCGCGTCGGACAGTGCCGCTGCATCTTCAAAACCATTGAGCGTATCGAACATGCCGAGGCCTTTGCTCGCATCGGCAGGAACGGCAAGCATGCGTACCTCCATGCCCGCTTTCAGCTCCTTGTTCGCTTCGGCCATATGCTGGGCCAACGTCTTTTCACCGGTGGAGAGGAAAAGCAAACGCCACTCTTGTATCTGTCGGCCAGCTTGCCCTCGATCGTTGGCGCGTGCCTTGCCGGTGCCGTTGCCGAGCATGTACACCGTCTCGCCGATGATGCGCGGGTCGCACATGCCGATTTCATCCAAGACAAGCAGGCCGTCGGAATGCGCGGCGGCGATGGACTCCAGCGCGTTGTCGGTGGAGCGCCACGAACGCACCAGTCGCGGTCCGCCGTAGACCGAGGCCGCGACTTGCAAGTGTGTGGTCTTGCCGCCGGAGCTATCGCCATACAGGTGAAAGCCGCCTGATTCATGGCCGAGCATGTGCAGCAGCGGCCCTGCGAAGGCCACTCCAACGACAAATGCCAAACGATGGTTACCGACGCAAAGCGCGCCAATCTGCTCCTGCCACTGCTCAAGCGTGCCCGCTTCGCTGATAGGCGGAAGTTGCGAACCGGCCTCGTAGAAGTGCAGGTGTTCGCTGTGCGTACCGACCTGCTGTTCCGGCAGTAGAAAGGCTGTGTCATGCCAACCCAAGCGCGTGACCAGTCGAGCCCGTTGCGCGCTGTCGAAGCCGCCGAGATAACTCTGAAGGTCATTGCGTGCATTGCGGCCAGAGCGACTGCCTGCGAGGCGTAGCCCCATGTCCACTAGTGGTCCGAGCACATCTTTGCCGAAGTCACCGGTCATGGTGCGGGCCGGGATGTTCCAGCGTTTCTTGGCGCCGTCGGGATCGTCGAATTCAACCAACAAACCCCAGTTCTGACCTTTGTCGTCGCGAGTACGGGCGAGGATCTCCAGTGGTGAACACACTGGACGCGCCTCACCGTCGTCACCGGCATAAAACACACCTTCGGACGTCAGCCGAAAGCCGCCGGGCATCAGGTCGGTTTTCGATTTTGTCGGGCGCTTGGCTGCGGATTTCGTCTTCGCGTCCGTCTTTGCTTCAGTTTGCTCAGGGGCTGGTTTTTCCTCGACCAAACCAAACAGCTCGCCGCTGCTTTGCAGCTCGGCGAAATGCGCGGCTGTCCAATTTTTGGTGAGCGCATTTGCAGCGTCATCACCGTCATCCCATTGACCACCTTTGGCGAAAGCGGCGCGGCCACTTTTCAGCGTGGGCTTACGTTTGAAGGAGTCCAGAGCGATGAAACGAACCGAGGCGACGCCGATTTCGCGCAGCTTCTCGGCGACGGCCTCCATGCATGCTTTACCGCTGTTGTCGTTGTCAGGCCACAGCAGCACGTCTCGGCCTTTCAGCGGTGTCAGGTCGGCTTTGTGCCAAGAGTTGGAACCGTTCGGCCAGCAGGTGGCCACGTGGCTCGGCAGCAGTTCGGCGGCAGCGTCGGCAGCTTTTTCGCCTTCGCACAAAACTACCGGTGCATCACTACGTTGAGCCAGTTCATCAAGTCGCAACAGCGGACGTGGATCGGGCAGACCCTGCCAGCGCCATTGCTTGATTTGGCCATCGGCGCGCTCGCACCATGTAAGGGGTGCAAAAACCTTCTTCGGCTTGCCGCCCTCATCGGGCGCGAGGTCGAAGCGATAGAGCGCCATAAGCTGCTGACCTTGAGCGTCACGGTAGATCCACACCTTGGACGGTGCGCCGTGCTGCCGATGCTTGGCCGGGCACTTGTTCATGGCCTCCGCTGGTATCGGCTGAATGGCAATCCACTCAGGTGCCTTTGTTTTGGCAGGCGCGATCTTCGCCTGGGCGGCGCCGGGCGACACGTTGAGCAATTCTGCGAGTTGGTTGCAGGCCTCGATGTCGGTGCCGCCGTCCAGATAGCGCACCAGATCAATCAGGTCGCCACCTTTGTCGCCGGTGGCAAAGTCGGACCATGTGCCTTTGCTCAAACTGATCTTCAGCGAACCGGCGCGCTTGTCGCTGCGGGTTGGATTCGGTGCGGTGAATTCTTTGCCGCCATCGACGCGCTTGCCGTTGGGCAGCCAGTGCGACAAGACACGATCAATGTCTTTCAGCGCGGCGGCCTTCACGTCGGCAAAACTTGGACGTTTGGTGTTGCTATTCTGGCGCTGGCTCATGTGTCAGCCCTCGGCAGAAACAGTGCGTCGTTGATGTCATCAATCAGCGCTTTGGCCATCTCGCCGAGGTACAGAGCAGGCCAACTGAAACGCTCACCGCTGTCGCTCATGGCGGCGTCGAAGTTGAGTTGGTTGGCGTGATGCTGCAGCAGGGAAACCATCTCCAGTGCGTCCTCGACCGGTACTCCTGCATTGACCCGGAACAACTTCAAGTCGGAGGCGTTCACGCGAGTGAAGGTGGCATGCCCGAGGGTGGTGGAGGTGTTCATAGCGCACCGCCTTTCTGCGCAGCAGGCGTCGAGGTGGAGTCGCCGTGCAAGGTCAGTGTTTTAATCAAACCAAGAGTGCCGCGCACGTCCCAGAGGACGGCCGCGATAACGTGGTTAGCAAGGCGCGAGGAGTCGCTTTCAAAGTGTTCTTCAAGCAACGTCAGCACCGAGTCGGCGCGAGCAATTGCGCAGGTAATGGCGTCAATGGGTACACCGGCTTCTGCGGTCGGATTCACGCAGAGCAGGTCTTCGGGCAGGGCGAAACTCAAAGCGTTGTTCATTGGGCACCGCCTGCGGTTTCGAGTGCGCGGGCTTTGGCCATGTGAGCGTTGTAACGGGAGAGGCGTGTAGCGAGGCTGGAATTGGCGTGTAGAGCGGCGAGAGCCATTGCACGGTGTGCAGCGGCGCGAATTTTGGACGGATTGAGGGCGTGCATCTGGCGAAGCTCCTATTGTTGAGGAGCTGCCACGTTCGTTACCAAGCGAATGGGTGGCAGCTGTGCGCAGGTTGGTAAACCGGGACAATAGGAACCCGGCAGACCCGAAGGTCTCCCACGCACAGCCGCCATAAAACGGATTTGCGGGCGCAAAAAAAGCGCCTGCAAAAGAGATATGGGCGCTGTTGCGCCTATTGTTCAACGGGTTACCAAGCCCGGTCACTGAGTTTGCAGCGACGGCCAAAGAGTAACGTCCGTTTTTCGAAAGTGCAACTGCGCTGATGGCTTGCGGTTTTTTCAGGTGCGGCATAAATTGTTCGTGCATGTAGATTGACCTCAACGCCTCCGGATCGCCCCCGGAGGCGTTTTCGTTTCAGGCATGGGCTTCCCAGCGCAGGGATAGGAGCGGTAGGAAGCCGCCGCTGAGCATCGAGCGGGCGTCTTCGTAGGCTTGGGTTTGCTGGCCTTCGTCGACGATCACCGCGCCGCTTTTTTCGCAGTGGAGGGAGAGGGCGCACCAGGTGCCGTCGGCCCAACTCAGTACGCTGACCACGCGGCCTCGCTTTTCCTGTTGGCTGCGGTGGCGTTCAAGGCGCTGCATGAGGTGAGTAGAGAATCCGATCCGGCGCAGCACGGAGAACGGATGCATCAAGGCGTTATCAGCGATCTTGCGATTCATGCTGCCTCCTGCGCATTAGCGAACAGTGGAGGCGGTGTTTCGCCTTTGAGCCAGGCGAGTATCTTGCTGTCTTCAACACAGCGGCGACGGTGTACAACGGCCATCTGCTCACGTCGTTGTGCAACACACTCCTCGACATAACCGTTCAGGTCGGAGGTCAAGCGCATATCTTGATGAGCGCGCTCGCTTGTCGTCTTCTCGACGGCAAGATCCTCATCCATGATGCGTTGCCATACCGCCGGATCGTTCGCGAATTCCGCTGATTGATCGACGAGCCAGTAGGTAACCCAGTCGGTCATGCCGCGCGATTCCAACGAGGCGAGACGGCTTTCGCTCATAGCAAAATAGCCGGAGCCGTAAACGCTCGAAAACTCTCTGCGCACCGCATTTTTGCGGATCAGTTCGGGCAGTTCCCAAGGATTGGCTTTGAGTGGAAGTACGAGACCGTCAGGGCTGAAAAAGAACGCTTCTTGCTCTTCGCCGTTCCAGCTCACACCCGCAATAGTGCGATGGCGCCAGTTGATCCCCCCGGGCTGGTAGAGGCGGAATCCGATGCTGTAGGAGTCTAGAAATGGTCCCTTGAAAGGGCAGTAATTGCGCTTCATGCGGCCACCTGGTCACGGGCGGCGATACGCGCTCGTGTCCACGCCTGTACTTCTCCCAATACCCATGCAACTGGAGCACTTCGGGCGTTGCTGGTACTCAGCTTCACTGGCAGCGGGAATCCGCTCTCAGGTTGGCGCATGAGCTTGTAGATAGTCGGGCGTGCGAGCCCTACGATTGAAATGACCTCCGGCATGCGAATGAGCGTCGTAGCGGGGTCGTGCGGGGTGATGGTTTTTAGTTGGGTAGTCATAGCGATCCAAACCTGTGTGAATAGAGACAACAGGTCATACGCTACGGAGGGGAGAGGGAACGGACTGTGTCTGTTCCCCTTTTTATTTCAAGGGTCTAAGGCCTAGGGCGGTCAAATGCTCTCGGATGGTTTTTTTTGTGCCATGTACTGTTTGATCGAAAAGAAGGTTGGTTAGCTCCGCATCGCTAAGGCTTCGCTTCTCAATCTTGCGTCCCTCAATAATCGTTTCTGCGGCAGCCTTGATTTTTGACCGTCGATCCATGGCCTCCGTTTGTGTTTTTGAGCTGGGGTCTAGGTTGCCTTTACCTGCCTCTTGGCCACGCCTCGTTGCTTTCGCTGAGAAAGCTTCGTCGAGTAGTCGGTGCATTAGACTTGATGTGTTGAAACCATTTTTGGATACATCCATGCGCTCCACTTGTTGATAAAAATTTGCCATCAACAGCGTCTGATTAGCCTCTCCCATAAAAACAGCAAATTGCTCTCGTGCTCGAATTTCAAGTCCGCTACGTCGATATCGTTCTTTCTCAATGAGGGCGAGGTACTGGCGCGGCGATTCATTTCTCAGTTGCTCTATCAGGTCGGCATCGATGTCGTAAGTCGCTAGCTCAAGTTCGAACAGCCAATTCGCGAGGACCTCCAATGCTTGGGTACCGAGCACTAGGGCGAAGGCCGCGACCAGTTGCGAGTCCGTTGCTTGATGATTGAAGCCTGGGAGCTGTCGAATGACATTTGGCAAAGAGCCGGCTTCCGTGGCACTAGCATGTTCGTCGATGACGTCACGGAGTCGAAACAAGGTTCCTGTGACGCGCTCGGCACAGAGCGCGTAGGCCCCATCCTCAAGCCAGAATGAAGTGGCGGCATTGATAAGATCGAATGTTTCTCGAAAATAGTCGTTGAACTGCGGGTACAGCGCTAACTCTAGAACAGCTGTTTCGATATCGTCCATGTCCCTAATTAGGCATTCGACGTCGACTCCTGCAATTTCCAGCTCCCCTAAGTCAGCGTCCAGTTCAATATCCATTCTGGCTCCCCCGTCGCCCCGGAATCGGCGTGTTATCGCAGCGGCGCACGTCAAATGGATAGGCCGCCAGCATGGCTGAGGGGGGTAGAGTCCTGTTACACGATTCAGGGACGTTACACATAGAAAGGGCCGGTGTTTTGCCGCGTGTAACTGGAAATAAAACCAATAAAATCAACTGGTTGCCGTTTTTAGTTACACCTGTAACACGCGTTACACTGGTTTTGCACTGGGTGAAAGGTAGGGAAGTCATATTGCCTTTCCAAACTGGCCTTGCACTACATTGCCAGCTGCAAGTCCATCAAGATGATCGGCATACCACTGCATCATGGTTACGCGCTGCTCTAAGTATTGAGCTTTGTTGTAGACCCCTGAAATACCTTCTTCCTTGTGTGCTAGCTGCGCTTCAACATGCTCCTTCGGCCAGCCATGTTCTCGAAGCAATGTACTCGCTGTGTGTCGAGTACCGTGCCCAACGAGGCGACCTTTGTAGCCGATGGTCGCGAAGACTTTGTTAATGGTGTTTTCGCTGATGGTCGGGTTCTTGGCTCCTACGCCGGGGAAAAGCCAGCGACTCCGTCCTGTTAGGCAGTGCAGTTCCTTAAGGGCGGTAACCGCTTGCTGGGGCAAAGGGCACACAAAATCCCGACGCATCTTCATCTTGGCGGCGGGCGTAGTCCAGATGGCTTTCTCAAGGTCGAACTCTTTCCATTCGGCCAAGCGCACCATGCCTGGACGCGATGCTGTCCATAAACAAAGCCATGCAGCTGTGCGGGCTGTCAGTCTGCTCGGAGTGTTTTTTAGTGCGTGAAGAAATTCAGCCAGCTCAGGTTCAAGCAAGTGTGGGTGTTGCTGAGTCTTAGGGGCCTGCGCTGCAATATCACGAAGGCGGCTGCCCGGATCGTTTTCAGTCAGTCCTAATCCGATAGCACGGCCGAAAATCTGGTTGACCCAGGTGCGACACTTTTCCGCCACGTTGTGTGCGTTTCGGGCTTCGAGGGATGCCTGAAGATTCGCGCAGTCGGTACGGGTTATTTCATCGAGTGGCTTATCTCCCAATGCTGGGAGTATGTCTTTGTCGAGGTAGGTGCGAATTTTGTTAAGGGTGGAGGTGGCGAGGCCCTTTTCCTCTTTGGCCTTCAGCCAAGCTTCAGCAGCCGCTCGAAAGGTTCTAGTCTTGGCAGCGTTAATGGCTGCTTTGGCAGATCTCTTCTGTTCGAGAGGATCGGCACCGCTACTTACGATCTTGCGTAGACCGGCCGCTTTGTCTCGTGCAAGTGCACCGCTTACTTCCGGGTAACCCCCGAGCCCCATCCAAGCCCAATTGCCCGCCGGACGTTTGTAGCGAAGCTGCCAAGACTTGCCACCATCAGGTTTGACCCTGAAATAAAGGCCGTTTCCGTCTAGCTCCCGGTATTCCTTTGATTCCGGCTCCAATCCCGCGAGTGTCGTGTCAGCGAGAGGGCGGCGCTTGATGTCTGCGCGCTTCATCCTTGTATCCCAAAGTTCAGTAATTTTCTCAGGATACAAGCAGGGATACAGGGATACAACGGATAAAGGGATACAGGAGTAGATAGCCAGACACAAAAAAACCGGCTCAAGTGGCCGGTTTCTCTGGGTCTGAGAGTCTGGTAGAGACTTTCAGATACTGCTATATGGTGCCCCGAGGGAGACTCGAACTCCCACTCCTTTCGAAAACGGATTTTGAATCCGCCGCGTCTACCAATTCCGCCATCAGGGCTCAATGGCGGCGAAGTATAGAGAGGTGATTACCGTTGGTCAATCACGTTTCATGGTCAATTTTTGATATTTCCGCTAGACTTTCCGGCCCTGCTAGACGAACCCCATCATGCGCGTTGCTGACTTTACTTTCGAGCTTCCTGATTCGCTGATCGCCCGCCATCCATTGGCCGAGCGTCGCGGTAGTCGCCTGCTGACCCTCGATGGGCCGAGCGGCGCCCTGGCACACCGTCAATTCACTGATTTGCTTGAGCATTTGCGCCCGGGCGATTTGATGGTGTTCAACAATACCCGGGTGATTCCGGCGCGGCTGTTTGGGCAGAAAGCGTCCGGCGGCAAGCTGGAAATTCTCATCGAGCGCGTGCTCGATGCGCACCGCGTGCTGGCTCATGTGCGCTCCAGCAAGTCGCCGAAGCCGGGTTCGAAGATCCTTATCGACGGCGGTGGCGAAGCCGAGATGCTCGCGCGTCATGATGCGTTGTTCGAGCTGGGTTTTGCCGAGGAAGTCTTGCCGCTGCTCGATCGCGTCGGGCACATGCCGTTGCCTCCTTATATAGACCGCCCGGATGAAGGCTCGGATCGCGAGCGTTATCAGACCGTGTACGCCCAGCGTCTGGGTGCGGTCGCAGCGCCGACGGCGGGGCTGCATTTCGATGAGCCGCTGATGCAGGCGATTGCTGCCAAGGGCGTCGAGACTGCGTTCGTGACGTTGCACGTCGGCGCGGGGACGTTTCAGCCGGTACGTGTCGAGAAGATCGAAGATCACCACATGCACAGCGAGTGGCTGGAAGTCGGCCAGGATGTGGTCGATGCGGTCGCTGCGTGCCGTGCGCGTGGCGGTCGGGTGATTGCGGTCGGCACCACCAGCGTGCGTTCGCTGGAAAGCGCAGCGCGCGATGGCGTGCTCAAGCCGTTCAGTGGCGACACCGACATCTTTATCTATCCGGGCCGGCCGTTTCATGTGGTCGATGCTCTGGTGACCAATTTCCATTTGCCGGAATCCACGCTGTTGATGCTGGTTTCCGCGTTTGCCGGTTATCCCGAAACCATGGCCGCCTACAAGGCCGCCGTTGAAAACGGTTACCGCTTTTTCAGTTACGGGGATGCGATGTTCATCACCCGCAATCCCGCTCCAACTGCCCCTGAACAGACAGGCCCAGAGGAAACAGAATGAGTCGCGAATGTCGAATGTCCTTTGAGCTGCTGGCCACCGATGGCAAGGCTCGTCGTGGTCGCCTGACCTTTCCCCGTGGCACCGTCGAGACCCCGGCGTTCATGCCGGTCGGCACCTATGGCACGGTCAAGGGCATGCTACCGCGCGACATCGTCGCCACGGGCGCGGAAATCATTCTAGGCAACACCTTTCACCTGTGGCTGCGTCCCGGCACTCAAGTGATCAAGGAACACGGCGACCTGCACGATTTCATGCAGTGGAAAGGCCCGATCCTCACCGACTCCGGCGGCTTCCAGGTGTTCAGCCTCGGCGCGATGCGCAAGATCAAGGAGGAGGGCGTGACCTTCGCTTCTCCGGTCGACGGCGCCAAAGTGTTCATGGGCCCGGAAGAGTCGATGCAGGTGCAGCGCGATCTCGGTTCCGACATTGTGATGATCTTCGACGAATGCACGCCGTATCCGGCTGACGAAGACGTCGCGCGCATATCGATGGAGCTGTCGTTGCGTTGGGCGCAGCGTTCGAAGAATGCCCACGGCGACAACACCGCAGCGCTGTTCGGTATCGTCCAGGGCGGCATGCATGAAAACCTGCGCATGCGCTCGCTCGAAGGCCTCGACAAGATCGGCTTCGACGGCCTAGCCATCGGCGGTCTGTCGGTGGGCGAACCGAAGCACGAAATGATCAAGGTGCTGGATTATCTGCCGGGCCAAATGCCCGCTGACAAACCTCGTTACCTTATGGGCGTTGGCAAACCGGAAGATCTGGTTGAGGGTGTGCGCCGCGGGGTGGACATGTTCGATTGCGTGATGCCAACCCGTAATGCCCGCAATGGGCATCTGTTCATCGATACCGGTGTGCTGAAGATCCGTAACGCGTTCCATCGCCATGATGAATCGCCGCTGGATCCGACCTGCGATTGCTACACCTGCCAGAACTTCTCGCGCGCTTATCTGCATCACCTGGACAAGTGCGGCGAAATGCTCGGCAGCATGCTCAATACCATCCATAACTTGCGCCATTATCAGGTGCTGATGGCTGGTTTGCGCGAGGCTATTCAACAGGGTACATTGGCCGCCTTTGTCGATGCCTTCTACGCCAAACGCGGACTTCCCGTCCCGCCTTTGGACTGAGTTTTCTGACCCCAAGATTCAACATTTGCAACTGGAGTGCTAAATGAGCTTTTTTATCTCTAACGCCATGGCTGACGCAGCTGCACCGGCTGCTGCAAGCCCAATGGGCGGCGGCTTCGAGTGGATTTTCCTGGTCGGCTTCCTGGTCATCTTCTACCTGATGATCTGGCGTCCACAGGCCAAGCGCGCCAAAGAGCAGAAGAACCTGCTGAGCAGCCTGCAGAAGGGCGACGAAGTCGTGACCACTGGCGGCATCGCCGGCAAGATCACCAAGGTTGCCGATGACTTCGTGGTTCTGGAAGTGTCCGACACCGTGGAAATGAAGTTCCAGAAAGGCGCCATCGCCGCCACGCTGCCAAAAGGCACGCTGAAAGCGATCTAAGAGCAACAACTTCTACTCAATCGACGGGGCGCGCAAGGCGCCCCGCGTTCATAACGGGCGGCGTGATGCTGAACAAATACCCTCTGTGGAAATACATTCTGATCCTGGCGGTGCTGGCGATCGGTCTGATTTATTCCGCTCCCAATCTTTACCCCGATGACCCGGCCATTCAGATCAGCGGCGCCAGCACGGCTCTGCAGGTCAATGACGCCGATCTGGCTCGCGTCAGCACAGCGCTGAAAGAGTCCGGCATCAACGTCAAGGCGGCCACGCTGACTGCTGGCGGCAAGGGCGGTCTGATCCGTCTGAGCAAGGCTGAAGACCAGCTGCCGGCCAAGGACGTTGTGCGCAAGGCATTGGGTGATGACTACGTCGTCGCGCTGAACCTGGCACAGACCACCCCGCAATGGCTGCGCAACCTCGGTGCGCACCCGATGAAGCTGGGTCTGGACTTGTCCGGTGGTGTGCACTTCCTGCTCGAAGTGGACATGGACAAAGCCCTCGATGCACGCCTGAAAGTCTACGAAGGCGACGTCAAGAGCCTGCTGCGCAAAGAGAAGCTGCGCTATCGCAGCCTGCCGCAACTGGGCGGTGCCATTCAGTTGGGCTTCAGCGATGAAGACTCCCGCGAACAGGCCCGTGCGCTGATCCGCAAGAACTTCAACGATTTCGACATTGTTCCGGCCGACCTCAACGGTCAACCGGTGCTGCGTCTGGCGATGACCCCGGCCAAGCTGGCGGAAATCCGTGAATACTCCATCAAGCAGAACCTGACCACAGTACGTAACCGCGTCAACGAGCTGGGTGTTGCCGAACCGATCGTGCAGCGTCAGGGCGCCAACCGCATCGTGGTTGAGCTGCCGGGCGTGCAGGACACTGCCGAAGCCAAGCGTATTCTCGGCAAGACGGCCAACCTCGAGTTCCGTCTGGCCGCTGAGCCGGGCGCTTCGAAAGCCACTTCCGAATCGTTCGAATTCCGCGAAGGCAACCGTCCGCCAGCGCAGATCGAGCGTGGCCTGATCATTACCGGTGACCAGGTCACCGACGCCAAGGCCGGTTTCGGCGAACACGGCACGCCTGAAGTGAACATCCGCCTGGATGGTCACGGTGGCGAGCTGATGAGCCGCGCGACCCGTTCCAACGTCGGTCGCAGCATGGCGGTGATCTTCATCGAACAGCGTCCGGTCACCACTTACACCAAGCAAGTGGTTGATGGCGTCGAGAAAGACGTTGCGGTGCAGACGTTCAAGGAAGAGAAGAAGATCATCAGCCTGGCGACCATTCAGTCGCCGCTGGGTGCGCAATTCCGCATCACTGGCCTGAACGGTCAGGGTGAGTCGTCCGAGCTGGCACTGCTGCTGCGTGCCGGTGGTCTGGCTGCACCGATGTACTTCGCTGAAGAGCGCACAATCGGTCCGAGCCTGGGTGCTGACAACATCACCAAAGGTATCGACGCTTCCCTGTGGGGCATGCTGTTCGTGTCGCTGTTCATCATCGCCATCTACCGCTTCTTCGGCGTCATCGCCACCGTCGCTCTGGCGGTGAACATGGTGCTGCTGCTGGCGTTGATGTCGTTGCTGGGCGCCACGCTGACCCTACCGGGTATCGCCGGTATCGTCCTGACCATGGGTATGGCGGTCGACGCCAACGTACTGATCTTCTCGCGGATTCGTGAAGAGATCGCCGCCGGCATGACTGTGCAGCGGGCAATCAACGAAGGCTTCGGCCGGGCATTCACCGCGATTCTCGACGCCAACCTGACCACGTTGCTGGTCGGCGGCATTCTCTTCGCCATGGGCACCGGCCCGGTGAAGGGGTTCGCAGTGACGATGTCCCTCGGGATCTTTACCTCGATGTTCACGGCCATCATGGTGACCCGCGCAATGGTCAACCTGATCTTTGGCGGACGTGACTTCAAGAAGTTGTGGATTTAAGGGGCTGCCATGTTACGTACAATCAACTTCATGGGCGTTCGCAACTTCGCGTTCGGCGTCACATTGCTGCTTACCGTCATTGCCTTGTTCAGTGTCGCCACCAAGGGCATGAACTGGGGCCTGGACTTCACCGGCGGTACGCTCATCGAGCTGACCTACGAGCGTCCGGCCGATGTCACCAAGGTGCGCGAGCAACTGGCGACCTCCGGTTATCACGAAGCCGTGGTGCAGAACTTCGGTGCGACGACCGACCTGCTGGTGCGCATGCCGGGTGAAGACCCGCAGTTGGGCCATCAAGTAGCGGAAGCGCTTCAAAAGGTCGGCGGTGACAACCCGGCGACGGTCAAGCGTGTCGAGTTCGTCGGCCCGCAGGTCGGTGAAGAGCTGCGCGACCAGGGCGGCCTCGGCATGCTGCTGGCGCTCGGCGGCATCCTGATCTACCTGGCGTTCCGCTTTCAGTGGAAGTTTGCGGTCGGCGCCATTGTCTCGCTGATCCACGACGTGATCGTGACCGTGGGTATCCTCTCGTACTTCCAGATCACCTTCGATCTGACAGTACTGGCGGCAGTGCTGGCGATCATCGGTTACTCGCTGAACGACACCATCGTGGTCTTCGACCGGGTGCGTGAGAACTTCCGCGTGCTGCGCAAGGCGACGCTGATCGAGAACATCAACATCTCGACCACCCAGACCCTGCTGCGCACCATGGCGACCTCGATCTCCACTCTGCTGGCGATCGCGGCGCTGCTGTTCTTCGGTGGCGACAACCTGTTCGGCTTCTCCATCGCACTGTTCATCGGTGTACTGGCGGGTACTTATTCGTCGATCTACATCGCCAACGTGGTGCTGATCTGGCTGAACCTGACCACCGAGGATCTGATTCCTCCGGCCAACACCGACAAGGAAGTCGACGACCGTCCATAACGGCCAGCAATTTCCCCGGCTGTCAGCCAACAAAAGGCGCGAGTTGAACTCGCGCCTTTTTTTGTGCTCCAAGGCTGGGAGAAGCGCGGGCGCGTCCCGCATGTGATGGTCAGGAGGTTCATGTGAACAAGTCGTTGCTGGTTGGTGCGGTATTGGGTGCTGTCGGTGTCACAGCCGGGGGTGCTGTTGCCACCTACAGCCTGGTTAAAAGCGGCCCTGAGTATGCGCAAGTATTAGCCGTTGAGCCGGTCAAGACACAGATCAAGACTCCACGTGAAGTATGCAAGGATGTAACGGTGACCCGTCAGGCACCGGTAAAAGATCAACACCAGATCGCCGGTACCGTGGTCGGCGCGCTGGCCGGTGGTTTGCTGGGCAACCAGATTGGCGGCGGTACCGGCAAGAAGATTGCCACGGTGGCCGGTGCGGTCGGTGGCGGTTACGCGGGCAACAAGGTGCAGGAGGGCATGCAGGAGCGTGACACCTACACCACCACGCAAACCCGCTGCAACACGGTCAATGACATCAGCGACAAGGTCGTCGGTTACGACGTGCGTTACTCGCTTGATGGCAAGGAAGGCAAAGTGCGGATGGATCGCGATCCGGGCAACCAGATTCCGGTCGACAAGGAAGGCAAGCTGATCCTGTCGCAGAATGAGCCGGCTCAGTAAGGATTTACGTTTGTGAAAAGAAGCACCCTGCGGGGTGCTTTTTTTATACCCGCGATTCAGGGCAGCGCGCGATTCTCACCTGTGGGAGCGAGCCTGCTCGCGAATATGGTCCAACAGTTGATATTTCCTTTGTTGACACGCCCATTCGCGAGCAGGCTCGCTCCCACAGGGAATTGTGCTGTTTGGAATTGCAGGCATAAAAAAAGCACCCCGGAGGGTGCTTTTTGGTTTCGCGTAAAGCTTAGCGCTTCAGCGAGGCCGGCAGGTGCGGCTGGATCGCCGTCAGTACTGCCTTGAAGCATTTGGTGTTGCCGGCAACGATGTGGCCTTTCTCAAGGAAGTCGTGACCACCGGTGAAGTCGCTCACCAGGCCGCCGGCTTCTTGAATCAGCAGGGCGCCTGCAGCCATGTCCCACTCGGACAGGCCCGATTCCCAGAACGCATCGAAACGACCGGCAGCCACGTAAGCCAGGTCCAGGCTCGCCGAACCGGCGCGGCGAATGCCGGCAGTCTGGCCAACCAGGGCGCGGAACATGCCCAGGTAGTTGTCGAGGTTGTCCATCTGATCGTCACGGAACGGGAAGCCAGTGCCGAGCAGAGCGCCGTCGAGGCTGGTGCGACCACTGACGCGCAGACGACGACCGTTCAGTTGAGCGCCGCGACCACGGCTGGCGGTGAATTCTTCCTGGCGGACCGGGTCCAGAACCACTGCGTGTTCCAGACGACCACGATATTTGCAGGCAATGCTCACTGCAAAGTGCGGAATGCCACGGAGGAAGTTGGTGGTGCCGTCCAGCGGATCGATGATCCACAGGTACTCTTCGCCTTCGATGCCGGTGCCAGCGTGCAGGCCGGTTTCTTCACCCTGAATCGAGTGATTCGGGTAAGCCTTGCGCAGGGCATCGATGATTTTCTGTTCAGCGGCGCGATCGACCTCGGATACGTAATCCTTGGCGTCTTTTTCGTCGACCTTGATGGTATCCAGGCGCTCGATGGAGCGGAAGATCAGTTCACTGGCGCTGCGGGCGGCGCGCAGCGCGATATTCAGCATGGGCTGCATGGATGTGTCACCTAAGGTTGTTAAAGAAAGCCGCGCATTCTATCAGAACTTTTCTTCAGGTGAAGGACGCTGTTCGCTTTCATAGCTTAACGGTAGGCTGTTCTGTAAGATTTGCCCCCCTTTCCTGTGTCCGAGAGCGCCTCCCTTGCTGCAGAACATTCGTGTCGTCCTGGTCAACACCAGCCACCCCGGCAATATCGGCGGGGCCGCGCGCGCCATGAAAAACATGGGTCTGTCGCGACTGGTGCTGGTCGAACCGCGGGTCTTCCCGCACCACGAGGCCGACGCCCGCGCCTCCGGTGCTGGTGACATCCTTGAAAACGCGCAAATCGTCGCCACCTTGGAAGATGCTCTGGTCGGCTGCAATCTGGTGCTCGGCACCAGCGCCCGCGACCGGCGCATTCCCTGGCCGCTGCTGGACCCGCGTGAGTGCGGCAACAAAGTGGTCGAGGAAGCCGGGCAGGGCGCCGAGATCGCTTTGGTGTTCGGCCGTGAAGACTCCGGCCTGACCAATGAAGAGCTGCAGCGATGTCACTTTCATGTGCACATTCCTTCCGACCCGACGTTCAGTTCGCTGAACCTCGGGGCGGCGGTGCAGGTGCTGAGTTATGAAGTGCGCATGGCCTGGCTGGCCGCACAGGGTCAGCCGAGCAAGGTCGAGAAAGAAGAAGTGGCCTCGGTGAAAAGCGCCGAGCTGGCGACCATGGATGAGCTGGAGCGATTCTATGAGCACCTGGAGCAGACGCTGGTCGACATCGAATTCCTCGACCCGGAAAAACCACGGCACTTGATGGCGCGCCTGCGCCGGTTGTACGGACGCAGCTCGGTCAGCCGGGCGGAAATGAATATTTTGCGTGGCATCCTCACGGAAACCCAGAAAGCGGCCCGTGGCGAGCTTCTAAAGCGGAAGGATTGAATGATGTTTGAGCGTTTGCGTGAAGATATCCAAAGCGTATTCCATCGAGACCCGGCGGCGCGTAACGCTTTTGAAGTCCTGACCTGCTACCCCGGCATGCATGCGATCTGGATTCATCGTTTGGCCGGCATGCTCTGGCGCAACGAGTTGAAGTGGCTGGCGCGACTGGTGTCGAACTTCGGTCGCTGGCTGACCGGGATCGAGATTCATCCGGGCGCCAAGGTCGGTCGGCGGTTCTTCATTGACCACGGCATGGGCATCGTTATTGGTGAAACCGCCGAGATCGGCGACGACGTCACCATCTATCAAGGCGTGACCCTCGGCGGCACCAGCTGGAACAAAGGCAAGCGCCACCCGACTCTCGGAGACGGCGTTGTAGTCGGTGCCGGGGCCAAGGTTCTCGGTCCGTTCATGGTGGGTGCCGGCGCCAAAGTCGGCTCCAACGCTGTGGTCACCAAGGAAGTGCCGCCGGGCGCCACGGTGGTGGGGATTCCGGGGCGGATCATCATCAAGACCGACGAAGAGCAGGACGCCAAGCGCAAAGCCATGGCGGAAAAGATCGGTTTCGACGCCTACGGTGTCAGCGAAGACATGCCTGACCCGGTGGCCCGGGCCATCGGCCAATTGCTCGATCATCTGCAAGCAGTGGACGGGCGCCTGGAAGGCATGTGCGGCGCGCTGAAGGATCTGGGCAGCAATTACTGTGCGAAAGATCTGCCTGAGCTGCGTGAAGAAGATTTCGCCTGCGTGAAGGGCAAGGACGAATCCAAAGCCGGCTGAACCGCGGCGCTGCTTTTCGCGAGCAGGCTCGCTCCCACAGATGAATGCATTCCAATGTGGGAGCGAGCCTGCTCGCGAAGAACGATCACGCGGTTGCGCTGGCTGTCCGCGCCCCGTCTTTGCTATAGTGCGCGCGCTCTTTTGCGGGTAAACCCGACTAAAGCACTAGGTCTTATAGTTGACTTAAATGCTCGGGAATTGCATACTCCCGCCCATTCCGAACTCCGTGGTAACTGTCCATGCGACTGACTACAAAAGGCCGATACGCCGTGACCGCCATGCTTGACCTGGCGTTGCACGCGCAGCACGGGCCGGTGTCTCTGGCCGATATCTCTGAGCGCCAAGGCATCTCCCTGTCCTACCTCGAACAGCTGTTCGCCAAGCTGCGCCGCAGCAACCTGGTTTCCAGCGTTCGCGGTCCGGGTGGTGGCTACCAGTTGTCCCGCGACATGCAGGGCATCCAGGTCGCCCAGGTGATCGATGCGGTGAACGAATCGGTCGATGCCACCAAGTGCCAGGGCCAGGGCGATTGCCATTCCGGCGATACCTGTCTGACCCATCACCTGTGGTGCGACTTGAGCCTGCAGATTCACGAATTTCTGAGCGGTATCAGCTTGGCCGACCTTGTGACTCGCCGTGAGGTACAAGAAGTGGCCCAGCGTCAGGACCAGCGCCGTTGCAGCAGCAAGGCGCCACGCCTGGACAAGATTGAAGCGTCCGCCGTCGAATGACAGCCGAAGAGCTACCCGCGGCACGCCAGCCCTGATTTAGGAGATAGTCCATGAAATTGCCGATTTACCTTGATTACTCTGCAACCACCCCGGTTGATCCGCGCGTTGCGCAGAAAATGAGTGAATGCCTGCTGGTCGACGGAAACTTCGGTAACCCGGCGTCCCGCTCCCACGTGTTCGGCTGGAAGGCTGAAGAGTCCGTCGAAAACGCTCGTCGTCAGGTGGCCGATCTGGTCAATGCCGACCCGCGCGAAATCGTCTGGACCTCCGGTGCCACCGAATCCGACAACCTGGCGATCAAGGGCGCGGCACATTTCTACGCCTCCAAGGGCAAGCACCTGATCACCAGCAAGATCGAGCACAAGGCTGTCCTCGACACCATGCGCCAGCTGGAGCGTGAAGGTTTCGAAGTGACCTACCTCGAGCCTACCGAAGACGGTCTGATCACCCCGGCAATGATTGACGCCGCACTGCGCGAAGACACCATTCTGGTGTCGGTGATGCACGTCAACAACGAAATCGGCACCATCAACGACATCGCCGCCATCGGCGAGATGCTGCGCGCCAAAGGCGTGCTGTTCCATGTCGACGCTGCTCAGTCCACCGGCAAGGTCGAAATCGATCTGCAGAAGCTGAAAGTCGACATGATGTCGTTCTCCGCCCACAAGACTTATGGCCCTAAAGGCATCGGCGCGCTGTACGTCAGCCGCAAGCCGCGTGTGCGCATCGAAGCGACCATGCACGGCGGCGGTCACGAGCGCGGCATGCGTTCCGGCACCCTGGCGACCCACCAGATCGTCGGCATGGGCGAAGCGTTCCGCGTAGCCAAGGAAGACATGGCCGCTGAAAACGTGCGCATCAAAGCCTTGAGCGATCGCTTCTACAAGCAGGTCGAGCATCTGGAAGAGCTGTACGTCAACGGCAGCCTGACCGCCCGCGTTCCGCACAACCTGAATTTGAGCTTCAACTACGTTGAAGGCGAGTCGCTGATCATGGCGCTCAAGGATCTGGCGGTATCGTCCGGTTCGGCCTGCACCTCGGCGTCGCTGGAGCCTTCGTACGTATTGCGCGCCCTGGGCCGCAACGACGAACTGGCACACAGCTCGATCCGCTTTACCTTCGGCCGTTTCACCACCGAAGAAGAAATCGACTACGCCGCGCAGAAGGTCTGCGAGGCCGTTACCAAGCTGCGCGCTCTGTCGCCGCTGTGGGACATGTACAAAGACGGCGTCGATATCTCGAAAATCGAGTGGGCGGCACACTAACTATAGAAGCCGCCGGATACAGATCCTGTAGCGACGCGGCGTTAACGCAGCGCAGTTGCAGGGTCTCAAGAGCGGCCCTGATGAGTGAGGATTGAGAATCATGGCTTACAGCGAAAAGGTCATCGACCACTACGAAAACCCGCGCAACGTCGGCAAGATGAACGCGGAAGATCCTGATGTCGGCACCGGCATGGTCGGCGCTCCGGCGTGCGGCGACGTGATGCGTCTGCAGATCAAGGTCAACGATCAGGGCGTTATCGAAGACGCCAAGTTCAAGACCTACGGTTGCGGTTCGGCAATCGCCTCCAGCTCCCTCGCCACCGAGTGGATGAAGGGCAAGACCCTGGACGAAGCCGAAACCATCAAGAACACTCAGCTGGCCGAAGAACTGGCCCTGCCGCCAGTGAAAATCCACTGCTCCGTGCTCGCTGAAGACGCTATCAAAGCGGCTGTTCGCGACTACAAGCAGAAGAAAGGCTTGATCTGAATTTCAAGATTCGGCGACGAGTAAGGAGTCAACGATGGCTATCAGCATGACAGAAGCGGCTGCTCGACACGTGCGGCGCTCCCTCGACGGGCGCGGCAAAGGTGAAGGGATTCGTCTGGGTGTTCGCACCACAGGCTGTTCCGGCCTTGCCTACGTGCTGGAGTTTGTCGACGAGGTAGTGGCGGAAGATCAGGTGTTCGAGAGTCACGGCGAAAAAGTGATCATCGACCCGAAGAGCCTGGCCTACCTAGACGGCACCGAGCTCGATTTCGTCAAGGAAGGGTTGAACGAAGGCTTCAAGTTCAACAACCCCAACGTGCGCGGTGAATGTGGCTGCGGCGAAAGCTTCAACATCTGAGGCTGGTCGTGGGTATTCCTTGTCATTTCGCTTTATTCGAGCTGCAACCGAGCTTCCGCCTGGATCTCGAGCAGTTGGCCACGCGCTACCGTGAGTTGGCGCGCGGCGTCCATCCTGACCGTTTTGCCGATGCATCCGAACGCGAGCAGCGCTCGGCACTCGAGCAATCGGCGCGGCTCAACGACGCCTACCAGACGCTCAAGAGTCCGGCCCAGCGCGCACGCTACCTGCTGAAAATCAGCGGGCATGAAGTGCCGATGGAAGTCACTGTCCACGATCCCGAATTCCTTCTGCAGCAGATGCAATGGCGCGAAGAGCTTGAAGATCTGCAGGACAGCGCCGATCTCGACGGTGTCGCCGTGTTCAAGCGTCGCTTGAAGGCGGCTCAGGAGCAGCTCAACGAAAGCTTCGCAGCCTGTTGGGATGATGCAGCGCAACGCGAGCAGGCCGAACGCCTGATGCGGCGCATGCAGTTCCTCGACAAGCTCACCTACGAAGTGCGCCAGCTGGAAGAGCGCCTCGACGATTAACCCAGTGCTGCCCTGATTGCACGCTGACAGACAGACAAGACCTGATCACCATGGCTCTACTGCAGATCGCCGAACCCGGCCAAAGTCCTCAACCGCACCAGCGCCGTCTGGCTGTGGGCATCGACTTGGGTACTACCAATTCGCTGGTCGCTGCGCTGCGCAGTGGTCTTTCCGAACCGCTGGCCGACGCCAACGGGCAGGTCATCCTGCCGTCCGCCGTGCGTTATCACGCCGACCGCGTTGAAGTCGGTGAGTCCGCCAAGCTGGCGGCAGCCTCTGATCCTCTGAACACCGTGCTCTCGGTCAAGCGCTTGATGGGTCGTGGTCTGTCCGACGTCAAGCAATTGGGCGAGCAACTGCCGTACCGCTTTGTCGGCGGCGAATCGCACATGCCGTTTATCGATACCGTGCAAGGCCCGAAAAGCCCGGTTGAAGTCTCCGCCGATATCCTCAAGGTCCTGCGTCAGCGCGCTGAAGCGACCTTGGGTGGCGAACTGGTTGGCGCGGTAATCACGGTTCCTGCCTACTTCGACGATGCGCAGCGTCAGGCCACCAAAGACGCGGCCAAGCTCGCCGGTCTCAACGTGTTGCGTCTGCTCAACGAGCCGACTGCCGCTGCGGTGGCGTACGGTCTGGATCAGCACGCCGAAGGTCTGGTGGCGATCTACGACTTGGGCGGCGGTACTTTCGATATCTCCATTCTGCGTCTGACCGGCGGCGTCTTTGAAGTTCTGGCCACTGGCGGCGACAGCGCGCTGGGCGGCGATGACTTCGATCACGCGATTGCCGGCTGGATCATCGAGAGCGCTGGCCTGTCCGCCGATCTCGACCCAGGCGCGCAACGCAATCTGCTGCAAACCGCCTGCGCGGCCAAAGAAGCCCTGACCGATGCGGCCAGTGTGGAAGTGGCTTACGGCGACTGGAAAGCACAACTGACCCGCGAAGCCTTCGATGCGCTGATCGAACCGATGGTCGCGCGCAGCCTGAAAGCTTGCCGCCGCGCGGTTCGCGATTCCGGTATTGAACTGGAAGACGTCCATGCCGTGGTCATGGTCGGCGGTTCGACCCGCGTGCCACGTGTGCGTGAAGCTGTTGCCGAAGCCTTCGGTCGTCAGCCACTGACGGAAATCGACCCGGATCAAGTGGTGGCCATCGGGGCCGCGATCCAGGCCGACACCCTGGCTGGCAACAAGCGCGATGGCGGCGAACTGCTGCTGCTCGATGTTATCCCGCTGTCCCTGGGGCTGGAAACCATGGGCGGTCTGATGGAGAAGGTGATTCCGCGCAACACCACCATCCCCGTCGCGCGCGCCCAGGACTTCACCACTTATAAAGACGGCCAGTCGGCCATGGCGATCCACGTGTTGCAGGGTGAGCGCGAGCTGATCAGCGACTGCCGCTCGTTGGCACGCTTCGAATTGCGCGGCATTCCGGCAATGGTGGCGGGCGCGGCGAAAATTCGCGTGACCTTCCAGGTCGATGCCGACGGTCTGCTCAGCGTGTCTGCCCGTGAATTGGGCTCGGGCGTTGAGGCGAGCATTCAGGTCAAGCCTTCCTATGGTCTGACCGATGGCGAAATCGCCAAGATGCTCAAGGATTCGTTCCAGCATGCCAATGACGACAAGGTCGCCCGCGTTCTGCGTGAGCAGCAAGTCGATGCCCAGCGCCTGCTCGAAGCGGTGCAGGGCGCTCTGGAGGCCGATGGCGAGCGTTTGCTCGACGCCGAAGAGCGCATGGTCATCGAACTGCAAATGCAGGAACTGGCCGAACTGATGAAAGGTACCGATGGTTACGCCATCGAGCAGCAGACCAAGCGTCTGTCGCAAGTGACCGATGCTTTTGCTGCCCGCCGCATGGATCTGACGGTGAAAGCCGCTCTGTCGGGGCGCAACCTGAATGAAATCGAGGATATCTGATGCCGCAGGTCATTTTTCTGCCCCACGAGAAGTTTTGCCCTGAAGGCATGGTGGTCGAGGCTGCGCCCGGCACCTCTATTCTCGAGCTGGCCCACGAACACCATATCGAGATGGAAAGCGCATGCGGCGGCGTCTGCGCCTGCACCACGTGCCATTGCATCATCCGCGAGGGTTTCGACTCGCTGGAAGAGGCCGACGAGCTGGAAGAAGACTTCCTCGATCGTGCCTGGGGCCTTGAGGCGCAATCGCGTCTGGCTTGCCAGGCTATCGTTGGTGAGGAAGACCTCACCGTCGAGATTCCGAAATATTCGCTTAACCATGCGGCCGAAGCGCCGCACTGACTGGTAAGACTGTCATGAGCTACGGTTGGAATGATGTTCAACGCATTGCCGAAGAGCTGGCCGAGGCCCACGAGGGGCTCGACCCGTATTCTGTAGGTTTTGTCCGTTTGCAGCAGATGATCCTTGAGCTGCCTGACTTCGATGCTACTTCTGGCCGTGTCGGCGAGAAGGTGCTCGAAGCGGTTCAGGAGCTCTGGGCCAAAGAATTGGACTGATCGTCTCGCAGGTTAGGCAATACCCAAGAACCCGCGTATAATTCGCGGGTTTAATTTTTCGCAAATTACCGTTTCTGGAGTTACACCATGGCTGTTCAACGTACTTTCTCCATCATCAAGCCTGACGCCGTTGCTAAAAACGTGATCGGCAAGATCACCACTCGCTTCGAAGACGCTGGCTTGCGCGTTGTAGCTTCGAAACTGAAGCAACTGTCCAAAGCCGAAGCCGAAGGCTTCTACGCTGAGCACAGCGAGCGCGGTTTCTTCGGTGACCTGGTTGCATTCATGACTTCCGGCCCGGTTGTCGTTCAGGTTCTGGAAGGCGAAAACGCTATCGCTCGCAACCGTGAGCTGATGGGCGCTACCAACCCTAAAGAAGCTGCTGCCGGCACCATCCGTGCTGACTTCGCTGAATCGATCGACGCCAACGCCGTTCACGGTTCGGACTCCGAAGCTGCTGCCGCTCGCGAAATCGCTTACTTCTTCGCAGCTACTGAAGTAACCACTCGCTAAGCATTGCTTGCAGAGTGAAGGTGAATCCATGACTACATCGACTGTTAAAACAAACCTGCTGGGTCTGACCCAGCCGGAAATGGAAAAATTCTTCGACTCAATCGGGGAGAAGCGTTTCCGTGCCGGTCAGGTAATGAAATGGATTCACCACTTTGGCGTCGATGATTTCGACGCCATGACGAACGTCAGCAAAGCCTTGCGCGACAAGCTCAAGGCCATTGCTGAAGTGCGTGGTCCGGAAGTGGTCAGCGAGGACATCTCCAGCGACGGCACCCGTAAATGGGTGGTTCGCGTGGCGTCCGGCAGCTGCGTCGAGACCGTGTACATTCCCCAGGGCAAGCGCGGCACCTTGTGCGTTTCGTCCCAGGCAGGCTGTGCCCTGGATTGCAGTTTCTGCTCCACCGGCAAGCAAGGCTTCAACAGCAACCTCACCGCCGCCGAAGTCATCGGTCAGGTGTGGATTGCCAACAAATCTTTCGGCAGCGTCCCGGCCACCGTCGACCGCGCCATCACCAACGTGGTGATGATGGGCATGGGCGAGCCGTTGCTGAACTTCGACAACGTCGTCGCCGCCATGCATCTGATGATGGATGACCTCGGCTACGGGATCTCCAAGCGCCGCGTGACCCTGTCCACTTCGGGTGTGGTGCCGATGATCGATGAGTTGGCCAAGCACATCGACGTGTCCCTGGCGTTGTCCCTGCACGCACCGAATGACGCATTGCGTAACCAATTGGTGCCGATCAACAAGAAATATCCGCTTAAGATGCTGCTCGAGTCGTGCCAGCGCTACATGTCCGCCCTTGGCGAAAAACGTGTGCTGACCATCGAGTACACCTTGCTCAAGGACGTCAACGACAAGCTTGAGCACGCGGTGGAAATGATCGAGTTGCTTAAAGATATCCCGTGCAAGATCAACCTGATCCCGTTCAACCCGTTCCCGCACTCCGGGTACGAGCGGCCGAGCAACAATGCCATCCGCCGCTTCCAGGATCAGTTGCATCAGGCCGGTTTCAACGTCACCGTGCGCACCACCCGTGGTGAAGACATCGATGCCGCATGTGGTCAATTGGTAGGGCAGGTGCTGGATCGCACCCGTCGCAGCGAACGTTACATCGCCGTGCGCGAGTTGAGCGCCGACAGCGATCTGGCACAGAACGCCGCGAACACTAACTAAGAGAGGATCTCTATGTCCCTGCGCTTTGCGCTGCTGTTGCTGTTGGCCAGCCTGTGCGCTGGCTGTGTCCTGTCGGGTGACTACAACCCGATGAAGACCAGCAAGGGCCGCGATGAAGCGCGGGCTGCCTACGTGCAGTTGGGACTGGGCTACCTGCAGCAGGGCATGACCGAACGCGCCAAGGTGCCCTTGAAGAAGGCGCTGGAGCTGGACAGTTCCGACCCCGATGCCAATGCGGCCCTCGGTCTGGTGTTCCAGGCTGAAATGGAGCCGGCACTGGCCGACGAGCACTTTCGCAAGGCCTTGTCCTCACGTCCCACCGATGCACGCATCCTCAACAACTACGGCAGTTTTCTCTACGAAGAACAGCGCTACAAGGAAGCCTACGAGCGTTTTGAACAAGCGGCCGCCGATACCCTGTATCCTGAGCGCTCGCGGGTCTTCGAAAACCTCGGCATGACCGCCGCCAAGCTTGGCCAGCGTGATCTGGCCCAGCAACAGCTGGAAAAAGCCCTGCGCCTGAATCGCCAACAACCACGCGCATTGCTGGAAATGGCTGAGTTGTCCTTCGAAGACAGGCATTATGTGCCCGCGCGTGACTATTACGACCGTTTCAGCCAGCTCACCGAACAAAATGCACGTAGTCTATTGCTCGGCGTTCGGCTGGCAAAAGTGTTTGAAGATCGCGACAAGGCAGCCAGTTACGGTCTGCAATTAAAACGACTCTATCCCGGTACGCCGGAATATCAGCAATACCTGTCGGAGCAATGATGAAAGCGGCGCATCCCGAAGTTGTAGCAGCGAATCGCGTTAATCCCGGTGAGACCCTGCGCCAGGCCCGCGAAAGCAATGGCTGGTCGCTGGCCGAAGTGGCCCTCAAGCTCAACCTCACCGTGACATCCCTGAGCAATCTTGAAGCCGGCGCTTTCGACAAGCTGCCGGGGCATACCTTCGCTCGCGGTTACATTCGCGCCTATGCCAAATTGCTCGGCATGGACCAGACCGTTCTGGTTCAGCAGTTCGACCAGTCCACCGGCACCGACTCCCAGGGCAGCAATGTTCACGCCCTCGGTCGTATCGAAGAGCCGGTGCGGGTTTCCCACACCATTTTGCGTATCGTCAGCCTGTTGCTGCTGATCGCGGTCATCGGCGGCGGATTCGTCTGGTGGCAGGATCAGACCTCCCAGCGCACCCGCGATCTGACCAGCCTCGCACCGGAGCACGTCGAAGTCGAAGGCGCTGACGGCACCACGCAGATCCACCCGATCGACGAGCCGGAAGACCAGGCTGTCGCCGAAAATCAGGCCGACAATTCGACATCGCTGGCCTTGCCGCAGTCGGAAACCAGTGCTGAATCGACCGGCGCCGAATCCGCGGCGCCAGCGACCGAGCCAACTGCCCCGGCAGTTGCGCCAAGCGCACCGGCACCGACGCCTGCGCCAGTGGTGGCAGCTCCGGCCACTCCAGCGCCGAATGTCCCTGCGACACCTGCCCCGACCGCGCCGGTTGCTCAAGCGCCAAGCGCTGAAGCAGCTGCTCCGGTTGCCGGCGAAGGCCAGGTGCAATTGCAGTTCACCGGCGATTGCTGGGCACAGGTGACCGATGGCCGTGGCAAAGTGATTTTCAGTGGTCTGAAGCATAAAGGCGACAGCGTGAGTGTTTCCGGCAAGCCGCCGCTCGCCGTACGTCTGGGCGTCGCTCGCGCGGCACAGGTCAGCTACAACGGCCAACCGGTCGATATCGCTCCGTTCACCAGTGGCGAGACTGCTCGCCTGAAGTTGGGTCAATAAGTCATGCACGGCGAATCTCCAATCAAACGTCGCGAATCGCGCAAGATCTGGGTCGGCAACGTACCGGTGGGCGGCGATGCGCCGATCGCTGTGCAGAGCATGACCAACAGCGATACCAATGATGTCGCTGCGACCGTGGCGCAGATCAATCGTCTGGAAGCCGCCGGCGTCGACATCGTTCGCGTCTCGGTGCCGGACATGGACGCCGCCGAGGCGTTCGGCAAGATCAAGCAACTGGTCAAAGTGCCGTTGGTGGCTGACATCCACTTCGACTACAAAATCGCCTTGCGCGTGGCCGAACTGGGTGTGGATTGCCTGCGTATCAATCCGGGCAACATCGGTCGCGAAGACCGCGTGCGTGCCGTGGTCGATGCTGCGCGTGATCGCGGCATTCCGATCCGCATTGGCGTCAACGCCGGTTCCCTGGAAAAAGACCTGCAGAAGAAATACGGCGAGCCGACCCCGGCGGCGCTCGTCGAATCCGCGCTGCGCCACGTCGAGCACCTCGAACGCCTGAATTTCCAGGACTTCAAGGTCAGCGTGAAAGCCTCCGACGTGTTCATGGCCGTCGAAGCCTACCGTTTGCTGGCGAAAGAAATCGTTCAGCCGCTGCACTTGGGCATCACCGAAGCTGGTGGTTTGCGTTCGGGCACGGTGAAATCCGCCGTGGGCCTAGGTATGCTGCTCGCCGAAGGGATTGGCGATACTATCCGCATCTCGCTGGCGGCCGACCCGGTCGAGGAAGTGAAGGTCGGTTACGACATTCTCAAGTCTTTGCATCTGCGTTCCCGTGGCATCAACTTCATCGCCTGCCCGAGCTGCTCGCGGCAGAACTTCGATGTGGTGAAAACCATGAACGAGCTGGAAGGGCGCCTTGAAGACCTGCTGGTGCCGCTGGATGTCGCGGTCATCGGTTGCGTGGTCAACGGCCCCGGCGAAGCCAAGGAAGCCCATATCGGCTTGACCGGCGGCACGCCCAACCTGATTTACATCGACGGCAAGCCGTCGCAGAAGCTGACGAATGACAATCTGGTGGACGAGCTGGAAAAGCTGATCCGCCAGAAAGCGGCCGAGAAGGTCGAAGCTGACGCTGCCGTTATTGCGCGCGGCTGATCGAACGAATTAAGGAAATTTTGTGAGCAAGTCTCTGCAAGCCATTCGTGGCATGAACGACATCCTGCCCGAACAGACCCCGCTTTGGCGTTATTTCGAAGGCACTGTGGCGCGTCTGCTGGATAACTACGGTTACAAGCAGATCCGCATGCCGATCGTCGAGTTCACCGAGCTGTTCAAGCGCTCGATCGGCGAAGTGACCGATATCGTCGAAAAAGAGATGTACACCTTCGAAGACCGTAACGGTGATTCCCTGACCCTGCGTCCGGAAGGCACTGCGGCCTGCGTGCGCGCAGTGCTCGAACACGGCATCACCGGCGGCGGTCAGGTGCAGAAACTCTGGTACATCGGCCCGATGTTCCGCCACGAGCGTCCGCAGAAAGGCCGTTATCGCCAGTTCCACCAGATCGGTCTGGAAGTGTTCAACCTCGACGGTCCGGACATCGACGCCGAGCTGATAATCATGACCTGGCGCCTGTGGGGCGAGCTGGGCATTCGTGATGCGGTCAAGCTCGAACTCAACAGCCTCGGCACCAGCGAGTCCCGTGGTCGCTATCGTGAAGCGCTGGTCGAGTATCTCTCGGCGCACCACGACAAGCTCGACGAAGACAGCCAGCGTCGCCTGAAAACCAACCCGCTGCGCGTGCTCGACACGAAAAATGCCGACACCCAGGCCGTGCTGGTCGATGCGCCGAAAATGGCCGATTACCTCGACGACGAGTCCCGTGCGCACTTCGAAGGCCTGAAGGCGCGTCTGGATGCCGTCGGCATTCCTTACGTGCTCAATCCGAAACTGGTGCGTGGCCTCGATTATTACAGCAAAACCGTTTTCGAATGGGTCACCGACAAGCTCGGCGCCCAAGGCACCGTGTGCGCGGGCGGCCGTTACGACGGGCTGGTCGAGCAGATGGGCGGCAAGCCAACTCCGGGCGTCGGTTTCGCCATGGGCATCGAGCGTCTGGTATTGATGCTCGAAACCCTTGAGCAGATCCCGCAGGAAATTTCCCGTCAAGTCGACGTCTACCTCTGCGCCTTCGGTGAAGAAGCCGAGCTGGCCGGTCTGGCCCTGGCCGAACGGATTCGCGATGAACTTCCAAACCTGCGCCTGCAAGTCAATGCCGGCGCCGGCAGTTTCAAAAGCCAGTTCAAGAAGGCCGACAAGAGCGGTGCGCTGTACGCATTGATCCTCGGTGACGACGAAATGGCCCAGCAAGTGGTAGGTTTCAAACCCCTGCGTGGCCAGGGCGAACAACAAAGCATTGCCTGGGATGCGCTCGCCGCTCACCTGGCCACCTGCGTCGTGCAGGGTTGAAGCTGTCTTAACAGCCGATTTAGCGATTAAGGAGTATTGGGGTGTCGAGTACCGAAGACGAACAGTTGGCGGATTTGAAGGACTGGTGGACACGCAACGGCAAACCTCTGGTCACCGGCGGCCTGTTGGCGCTGGTCATCGTGTTCGGCTGGCAGGCATATCACAAATACCAGAGCAACCAGTCGCAAGGCGCCTCGGTGCTCTATCAGCAATTGCTGGAAACCACGCTGACGCCTGACGGCAAGCCTGATGCCGCCCGCGTTGCGGATCTGGCCGGCAAGCTCAACAGCGAATACGGCGGGTCCGCCTACGCGCAGTACGGCAGCCTGTTCGTCGCCAAAGTAGCGGTCGACAGCGGCAAGCTGGACGACGCGGCAACCGAACTCAAAGCCATCGTCGACAAGCCGGCCAACCCGGCGCTGGGCGAAATCGCCCGTCAGCGTCTGGCGCAGGTACTGGGCGCGCAGGACAAGGCCGAAGACGCCCTGAAACTGCTCGACGGCGATGCCGACAAAGCGTTCCTGGCCACTCGCGAAGAACTCAAGGGCGACCTGCTGGTGCGCTTGGGCCGTACCGATGACGCGAACAAGGCGTATCAAAAAGCCAAGGCGGCACTGTCGGATGAAGCGGCGGTCGGTGGCCTTCAAATCAAGCTCGACGACCTGGCCAAAGGGGATGCGTGACGTGATCCGTTGGAAGCATGCAGCATTGCTGGCTCTGGCCCTTCTGGCCGCGGGTTGCAGCAGCAACAGCAAGAAAGAATTGCCACCGGCCGAACTGACCGACTTCAAAGAAGAAGTGGTTCTGCAGAAGCAGTGGAGCCGCTCGATCGGTGACGGTCAGGGCGAAACCTACAACATGCTGGTGCCGGCGATCGACGGTGACACCATCTACGCCGCTGATGTGACCGGTGTGGTGATGGCGCTGGATCGCAGCAACGGCGACGTGAAGTGGGACCAGGATCTGGAACTGCCTGTCTCCGGCGCCGTTGGCGTGGGTTACGGTCTGGTACTGATCGGTACCCTGCGTGGCGAAGTCGTCGCTCTGGACACCAGCAACGGTGAAGAGAAGTGGCGTGCCCGCGTCAACAGTGAAGTCCTCGCGCCGCCCGCTAACAATGGCGACGTGGTCGTTGTGCAGACCCAGGACGATCGTCTGATCGGTCTGGACGCTGCCACCGGCAACCAGCGCTGGGTGTATGACAGCACCCCGGCGGTCCTGACCCTGCGTGGCACCAGTGCTCCGCTGGTGACCAACCGTCTGGCGGTAGCTGGCCTGTCGACCGGTAAAGTAGTCGCGCTGGACATCTCCAACGGCGTGCCGGTGTGGGAACAACGCATTGCCATTCCACAGGGTCGTTCGGAACTGGAGCGCGTGGTCGACATCGACGGCGGTCTGCTGCTGTCCGGCGGCACGCTGTATGTGGCCAGTTATCAGGGGCGCGTTGCGGCACTGGACCTGGAAAGCGGCCGTCAACTGTGGCAGCGCGATGCGTCGAGCTACGCCGGTATCGCTCAGGGTTTCGGCAGCGTCTACGTGAGCCTGTCCTCTGGCACCGTTGAAGGCGTCGACGAGCGTTCCACCACCGCACTCTGGAGCAACGACTCGCTGGCTCGCCGTCAACTGTCGGCACCGGAAGTGTTCTCCAGCTACGTAGCTGTGGGTGACCTGGAAGGTTATCTGCATCTGCTGAGTCAGGTCGACGGTCGTTTCGTCGGCCGTGAGCGCATCGACAGCGACGGCCTGCGTGCCCGTCCGCTGGTGGTGGGCGACACGATTTATGTGTATGGCAACAGCGGCAAACTGGAAGCCCTGACCATCAAGTAACAACTATGCTTGGGGTTCATCCCCAAGCGGCCCTGCATCAGCAGGGTTTGCAGCGCCCCCGGGTGTTGCCCCGAGCACCAGCCGCTGCCTCGCAGCGGCTTTTGTATTTTCTGAAATAACGAAGTGGAGAGCCGCATGGTTCCCGTAATCGCCCTGGTGGGCCGACCGAACGTCGGCAAGTCCACCTTGTTCAACCGCCTGACCAGGACTCGTGACGCCATCGTCGGCGACCTGTCCGGTCTGACCCGTGATCGCCAGTACGGTGAGGCCAAGTGGCAAGGGCGTTCCTACATTCTGATCGACACCGGCGGTATCTCCGGTGACGAACATGGTATGGACGAAAAAATGGCCGAGCAGTCGCTGCTGGCCATCGAAGAAGCCGATGTGGTGCTGTTTCTGGTAGATGCCAAGGCCGGTTTTACCGCTGCCGACCAGATGATCGCCGAGCATTTGCGCAAACGTAACAAGCGTTCCCACGTGGTTGCCAACAAGGTCGACAACATCGACCCGGAAATGGCCCGCGCCGAATTCGCCCCGCTGGGCATGGGCCACGCGATCCCGATCGCGGGCGCCCACGGCCGTGGCATCACGCAATTGCTGGAAGCCGCCCTGAGCGAGTTCCCGCGCGATGATGACGAGCCGGCTGAAGGCGAAGAGGAAGAAGTCGTTGCCGAAGGCGAGGAAGCCAAGCGCATTCCTGGCCCGAGCGAAAAAGACGGGATCAAGATCGCCATCATCGGTCGTCCGAACGTCGGCAAGTCGACCCTGGTCAACCGCATGCTCGGTGAAGACCGGGTCATCGTGTATGACCAGCCGGGCACCACCCGCGACAGCATCTACATTCCGTTCGAGCGCAATGAAGAGAAGTACACGCTGATCGACACCGCAGGTGTGCGCAAGCGCGGCAAGATCCACGAAGAAGTCGAAAAATTCTCCGTGGTCAAAACCCTGCAGGCGATCAAAGACGCCAACGTGGTGATCTTCGTGATGGACGCCCGCGAGGGTGTGGTCGATCACGACCTGAACCTGCTGGGCTTCGCGATCGAATCCGGTCGTGCGCTGGTTATCGCGATCAACAAGTGGGACGGCATGACGCCGAGCGAGCGCGACTTCGTCAAAGTCGAGCTGCAACGCCGGCTGTTCTTCGTCGACTACGCCGACATTCACTTCATCTCGGCGTTGCACGGCACGGGCGTGGGCAACCTCTACGCTTCGGTGCAGAACTCGTTCAAGTCCGCTGTTACCCGCTGGCCGACCAACCGTCTGACCCAGATTCTGGAAGATGCGGTGGGCGAGCACGCGCCACCGATGGTCAACAACCGCCGGATCAAGCTGCGTTACGCTCACTTGGGTGGTGCGAACCCGCCGATCATCGTGATCCACGGTAACCAGATCGAGAAAGTGCCGAAGTCTTATGTGCGCTATCTGGAAAACACTTACCGTCGTGTACTCAAGCTGGTCGGTACGCCGATCCGCATCGAGTTCAAGGGCGGCGAGAACCCGTACGAAGGCAACAAGAACACGCTGACCGACCGCCAGGTCAACAAGAAGCGTCGCTTGATGTCGCACAACAAGAAAGCCAGCAAGAAGCGCCGCGACAAGAAGTAGAAGCAGCTGCGAGTTTCAAGCTGCAAGCTGCAAGTAAAAGCGGTAAAGCAGAGAGGGCTTCGTATGAAGCCCTTTTTTGTGGGCGCGGGTTTTTGCTTGCAGCTTGCAGCTTGACGCTTGAAACTTGCAGCTCACCTGCAAGGGGCCTCCGATGATCACCAGCAAGCTGCCGAATGTCGGCATCACTATTTTCACGCAGATGTCTCAGCTCGCGGCGCAGACCGGCGCGATCAACCTGTCCCAGGGTTTCCCGGATTTCGACGGCCCGCAGTCGCTGCGTGATGCGGTCGGGCGGCATATTGCCAGTGGCCATAACCAGTATTCACCAATGACCGGATTGCCGGCGTTGCGTCAGCAGATCGCGGCCAAGATCGCCCGCAGCTATGGCGTGAGTGTCGATGCCGATCATGAAGTGACGGTGACCCCGGGCGCGACCCAAGCGATCTTCTGCGCGATTCAGGCTGTTATCCACAGCGGCGACGAAGTCATCGTCTTCGATCCGTGCTACGACAGCTATGCACCGGCAACGGAGCTGGCGGGTGGCCGTTGCGTGCATGTGCAGCTGAATCCGGTCGATTTCTCCATCGACTTCGATCAGCTCGCCGCGGCCCTGAGCCCGCGGACGAAAATGATCGTCATCAACACCCCGCACAACCCGAGCGGCACATTGATCAGCCGCGCCGAGCTCGATCAACTGGCGGCGTTGATCCGTGATCGCGACATCTATCTGATCAGCGACGAAGTCTACGAACACCTGGTCTTCGACGGCGTGCGGCATGTCAGCGTGCTGGCCCATGAAGAGCTGTATCAGCGAGCGTTCGTGGTCAGCTCGTTCGGCAAGACGTACCACGTCACCGGCTGGAAAACCGGCTACGTCGTCGCCCCGCCAGCGCTGACAGCCGAATTGCGCAAGGTGCATCAGTACGTCAGTTTCTGTGGCGTCACGCCGCTGCAATACGCGCTGGCCGATTACATGGCCGAGCACCCGGAGCACGTTGAAGAGCTGCCGGGTTTCTATCAGGCCAAGCGCGATCTGTTCTGCGATCTGCTCGCGCCGTCGCGCTTCAGTTTTACCCGAGTCACCGGCACCTATTTCCAATTGGTCGATTATTCGCAGATCCGTCCGGATCTGAACGACGTTGAGATGGCCATGTGGATGACTCGCGAGCACGGTGTCGCGAGCATTCCGGTATCGGTGTTCTACCAGAATCCACCGCAAGGCCAGCGCCTGATACGCCTGTGCTTTGCCAAACGCGAGGAGACGCTGCGTGAAGCGGCGGCGAAACTATGCGTGATCTGAGTGCATTGCCAGACCTGACCCTGGCGCTGATCCAGACCAGCCTGGCCTGGCACGATCGCCAGGCCAACCTCGAGCATTTCGAGCTGCTGCTGGAGCAGGCCCGGGGCGCCGATCTGATCATCCTGCCGGAGATGTTCACCACCGGATTCTCGATGGAATCGGAAACCCTCGCCGAAGCCGAAAACGGTCCGACCAGTAAATGGCTGCGGGCGCAGGCGGCGAAGTTCGATGCGGTCATCACTGGCAGCGTGATCATTCAGGCGGCTGACGGCAGCCATCGCAACCGCTTGCTCTGGGCGCGGCCCGACGGCGAAGTGCTGCATTACGACAAGCGTCACCTGTTCCGCATGGCCGGCGAGCACAACCATTACACGCCGGGCGAGCGCCAGGTGCAGTTCGAGCTCAAGGGTTGGCGGATTCGTCCGCTGATCTGCTACGACCTGCGTTTCCCGGTGTGGAGCCGCGACGCGCAGGACACCGATCTGCTGCTGTACACCGCCAACTGGCCGGGCGCACGGCGTCTGCACTGGAACCGCCTGCTGCCGGCGCGAGCGATTGAAAATCTCTGCTACGTGGCAGCGGTCAATCGGGTGGGCAGCGATGGCAAAGGCTTCGCGTATACCGGCGACAGTCAGGTGCTGGATTTCCAGGGCGAGACGTTGCTGGCGGCGGGGGAGGCGGATGGCGTGTTCAAGGTGATTGTGGAAGCGGCGCCGTTGGCGGCGTATCGCGAGCGCTTTCCGGCGAACCTGGATGCCGACACCTTTGAGTTCACCTGATACTCCCAGCGCCTGTCAGGACGCCTTCGCGAGCAGGCTCGCTCCCACAGGGAAATGTATTCCAAATGTGGGAGCGAGCCTGCTCGCGAAGGGGCCATAAAAGTCAGCCAGAAACCTGTAGGCAAAAAAAGGCCCCGGAGTTCGCACTCCGGGGCCTTTCGCATTTCAGCGGTCGATTACGCTGCTTTTGCCTCTGGCTGGCTCAGCGAGCGGTTCAGTGCGCTGAACAATGCCTTGAAGCTGGCGGTGGTGATGTTTTCATCGATACCCACGCCGTGCACCGCACGTTCACCGTTCACCCGCAGTTCGATGTAGGCCGCTGCTTTGGCATTGGTGCCCGCGCCGATCGCGTGTTCGTTGTAGTCCATGATTTCCACCGGAATCGGCAGGCCGGCGACCAGTGCTTCCAGTGCGCCGTTGCCCTTGCCGCGCCAGTGCAGGTTGGTTTCGCCCTGACCTTTGCTCGCCACTTCGACTTCGACGGCGCTGTTGCCGTTCTCTTCCTGCAGACGATGGCTGACCAGCGCGTACGGGGTGTTGGCCTGCAGGTATTCGCTGATCAACAGCGAGTGAATCTGCTTGGCGGTCATCTCCAGGCCCAGGCGATCGGTCTCACGCTGTACGACCTGGCTGAACTCGATCTGCATGCGCCGTGGCAGGCTGATGCCGTATTCCTGCTCCAGCAAATAAGCGATGCCGCCCTTGCCCGACTGGCTGTTGACGCGGATCACTGCCTCGTAGCTGCGACCGATGTCGGCCGGGTCGATCGGCAGGTATGGCACTTCCCACAGGGTGTCCGGTTTCTGCTGGGCGAAGCCTTTGCGGATCGCATCCTGGTGCGAGCCGGAGAACGCGGTATGCACCAGATCGCCAACGTATGGGTGACGCGGGTGCACCTGGATCTGGTTGCACTCTTCGACGACTTTGCGCACGCCGTCGATGTCGGAGAAGTCCAGCTCGGGGTCTATGCCCTGGGTGTACATGTTCAGCGCGACGGTGACGAGGTCGACGTTGCCGGTGCGCTCGCCGTTGCCGAACAGGCAGCCTTCGACGCGATCGGCGCCAGCCATCAGGCCCAGCTCGGTAGCGGCCACACCCGTTCCACGGTCGTTGTGGGTGTGCAGGCTGATGATCACGCTGTCACGACGATTGATGTTGCGGCCGAACCACTCGATCTGGTCGGCGTAAACGTTCGGCGTCGCGCATTCAACCGTGGCCGGCAGGTTGAGGATCATCTTATGCTCAGGCGTCGGGTTCCACACCTCGATCACGGCGTCACAGACTTCCTTGGCGAATTCCAGCTCGGTGGCGCTAAAGGTTTCCGGCGAGTACTCGAAGGTCCACTCGGTCTCCGGCTGCATGGCGGCGTACTTGACGAACAGCTTGGCCGCGTTGACCGCGATGGCCTTGATGCCGTCCTTGTCCTGGTTGAAGACGATGCGACGGAAGGAAGGCGAGGTGGCGTTGTACAGGTGAACGATGGCTTTCTTCGCCCCGCGCAGGGATTCGAAGGTGCGCTCGATCAGGTCTTCACGGCCCTGGGTCAGCACCTGAATGGTGGTGTCGTCCGGGATGTGGCCTTCTTCGATCAGGGTACGCACGAAGTCGAAGTCGGTTTGCGACGCGGCGGGGAACGACGCTTCGATCTCCTTCACGCCGACCTGCACCAGGGTTTTCCAGAAGCGCAGCTTCTTCGCCGCGTCCATTGGCTCGATCAGCGACTGGTTGCCGTCACGCAGGTCGGAGCTGCACCAGATCGGCGCTGCATCGATGGTCTTCGACGGCCAGGTGCGATCCGGCAGGTTGATGACGGGAAACGCGCGGTATTTCGAAGACGGGTCTTTGAGCATGCTCATCGGGAAATTCCTTGTTGTCTGGGCCGAAAAGAGGCGGCCTGCCGGTTGAACGAATGTTCTTGGAAAAGCGTGGGACGAGGCGCAGCGATTCAGCCTGGCAGTCGTGCGCTGACGAGGCACAGGCTGCGGTGCTGGCGAAGCTGAATGAGGGTGTGAGAGGTTTTCATGGCTTCAACCCTAACCGCGAGGGGAAAGGATGGCAAGCAGTCGGAAAAAATTGAGAGGAATACCCGGAAAGCGGGATTTTGCAGGAATTTATTGCGCTTTAGGCGGTGGAAGTTGTTGATGTTTGCGTAAGGCTAGATTGGGGCGCAATTGAGTTTTTGGAGATTCATTGGGTATGGCGGTGTTTTACAGGCCGCCTTCGCGAGCAGGCTCGCTCCCACAGGGGATCTTTGTTGTGAATAAGATCCAGTGTGGGAGCGAGCCTGCTCGCGAAGAGGCCGGTCGCCTCAACACATACTCAAGGTTGGAAGGCACCAATGAAAATCGCCGGATCCACCCGCGCGTCATTCAGGCTGACGTTCCAGTGCATATGCGGCCCGGTTGCCCGGCCGGTTGCGCCGACTTTGCCGACCACCGCGCCGCGCGCCAGTTGCTGGCCGTTCTTCACATCGATCTTCGACATGTGGCAGAACATGCTGATAAAGCCCTGGCCATGGTCAACAAACACCGTGTTGCCGTTGAAGAAGTAATTGCCGATCAGAATCACCTTGCCCGCCGCCGGGGTCTTGATCGGCGTGCCCGCGGGCACTGCGAAATCGAGACCGGCATGAGGATTACGTTCTTCGCCATTGAAGAAACGGCGCACACCAAACTTGCTCGACAGCGGCCCGTTGACCGGTTTGTCCAGCAGCAGATTGCTCGGCGTGTTCGGGCTGAAACTGCGGTAAGCCGCGATCTGTTCCGCCAGTTCACCCTCAATCCGCTTGAGGTTGTCGGCGTTCGGATTGACCTGCTGTTTGTTCTTCAGGGTGATGTGCTGTTCCGGGTATTTCTTGCTGCCCACCGTAAACGGCAAGTTGCGCCCGCCACTGCTGATCTGCTGCGCGCCGGGCTTGACCGTCAGCGGCACGCCAACGATCGCCAGCCAGTTATTCTGCTCCTTGACCACCAGCACCGGTTTGCCCTGATAAGTGGCTTTCGGCGCCTGCGCGGCAGTGCCCAGATCCACCACGGCGACGCCGCCCGGCACCGGTTTGTTCAGCAGCCGAGTGATGTAACTGTCAGCGTGGGCGTTGAAGGTCAGGCAGAGCAACAGCAGCGGAGCGAGAAAACGCGGCATGGATCAGTCCAGTAAAGAGAGGGTGACGGGCGTCAGGTGATTGTCCTCGACGCGCACTTGCAGTTCGCCTTCGCCGAGTTTGGCTTTCAGGCGCTGGCCGGTGTGGGTCTGCGCAGCATTGCGGATCGCGTGGCCACGCTCGTCGAGCAGGATGCTGTAACCGCGACCGAGGGTCGCCAATGGACTGACCACATGCAGGGTCTGCATCTGACTGTGCAATAGCTGACGACGCTGTTTCAGAGCATCGCGCATGGCCCGGGGCAAACGTTCGGCGAGGCTGTCGAGGCGCTGACGAAGCATCGCCAGTTGGCGCCCCGGGTGTTGCCCGGCGAGACGGGTTTCCAGACGGATCAGGCGTTCGCGGCGGGTATTGAGGCTGCGCTCGAAAGCGCGGCGCATGCGCATGTCCAGATCGTCCAGACGTTGCGCCTGCTGGCGCAGACGTTCGCCGGGATGGCGCAACCGTCGGGCCATGCCTTCCAGACGCAGGCGATCACGCATCAAGCGGTCACGCATGCGCATCACCAGACGCCGGTGCAGGCTCTCGACCTGACGGATCAGATGGCTGGAATCCGGGGCGAGCAGTTCGGCGGCGGCCGAGGGTGTCGGTGCGCGGACGTCGGCGACAAAGTCGCTGATCGATACATCGGTTTCATGGCCGACAGCGCTGACGAT
The DNA here is from genome assembly GCF_004307535.1 of Pseudomonas sp. Sample_9. Taxonomy (NCBI): domain Bacteria; kingdom Pseudomonadati; phylum Pseudomonadota; class Gammaproteobacteria; order Pseudomonadales; family Pseudomonadaceae; genus Pseudomonas; species Pseudomonas sp. Sample_9. The sequence goes on along the minus strand of NZ_RAZO01000334.1, from coordinate 11,358 downwards.
CGGCGTGACACAGGCATCGACCGCGCGCGCCACGGCTTCTTCGTTGAAGCACCAGAGGTCTTCCAGCGAGCCTCCGCCACGGGCGAGGATCAGCGCATCGAAGCCTCGGGCATCGGCCATTTTCAGCGCGCGGACGATTTGCGCGGTAGCCTCGCGGCCCTGCACGGCGGTCGGAATCAGGGTCAGTTGCACCTGCGGCGCACGGCGTCGGAACACGCTGATGATGTCGCGAATCACCGCGCCGGTCGGCGAGCTGATTATGCCGATGCGCTGCGGATGCGCGGGCAGCGGCACTTTGCGTTCGGCACTGAACAGGCCTTCGGCGCTGAGCTTTTCCTTCAGTGCATCGAAGGCCAGACGCAGCGCGCCGTCACCGGCCGGCTCCACGGTGTCGAGGATCAGCTGATAGTCGCCACGGCCTTCGAACAGCGAAACCTTGCCGCGCACCTTGACCGCCAGACCGTCCTTCAACGCTTGGCGCACGCGGGCGGCGTTCTGCCGGAACAACGCGCAACGCACCTGCGCGCCGCTGTCCTTGAGGGTGAAGTAGACGTGGCCGGACGCCGGACGTGCGAGGTTGGAGATTTCGCCTTCGACCCAGATGTTGCTGAACACGTCTTCAAGCAACACCCGCGCGCGGCCGTTGAGCTGGCTGACGGTCAGGACTTCACGGTCCAGGCCAAGTCTTGCAAAGGGATCTTTAATCATGGGGCGCAGTTTAAAGGCTTTCTTCTGCTCATTGCACGAACCCTGTACGAGCTGTCGAGTGCAACGAGGCTGCGAGCTTTTGATCTTGTTTTTTCAGGATCAAGATCAAAAGATCGCAGCCTTCGGCAGCTCCTACAGCGGAGTATTGGCGACTTAATAAGGAAATGAATTGATGAGCGTGATGGAACTGTTGGGGGCGTGGTCGTGGAGCGCGGGCGGTTGGGCGGTCATCGGGCTAGCCATCGCCTTGGCCTACATCGTATTCGGCATCGCCGGTTTCGGCACGGCGCTGGTCGCGGGGCCGATTCTGATCCTGTTCATGCCACTGTCGAAAATCGTGCCGCTACTGGTGTTGCTGGATTTCGTCGCGGCATTCGGCAATCTGCTGCCCTCGCGCCGGGACGTCGCCAAGCCGGAATTGCTCAGGCTGCTGCCGTGCATGGCGATCGGCTGCACGTTGGGGGTGATCTTCCTGCTGAATCTGAAATCCGATCTGTTACTGCTTTTGATGGGGCTGTTTATCAGCGCCTATGCGGTTTACAGCCTGTGGGTGAAAGCGCGGCCGGCACAGTTGTCGGCAGCGTGGGCGGTGCCGATGGGCACAGTGGGCGGGTTGTTCGGCGCGTTGTTTGGCAGTGGCGGCTTTCTTTACGCGATCTATCTGAACAGCCGCCTGCCCAAGGACGCGGCGCGGGCCACGCAAAGTGCGTTGATCAGTTGCAGTACCGTGGTGCGCCTGAGCCTGTTTGTCATCGCCGGTGTGTATGCCGAGCTACCCTTGTTGATGCTGGCGCTGTGTCTGTTGCCGGCCATGGCGCTGGGCTTGTGGATCGGCCGGCGGCTTACCATGAGATTGTCGCGCGAGGCGTTTGTGCGGCTGGTGACTTGGCTGGTGCTGGCCAGCGGCATCGCGTTGATCGTGCGCTATTTCAGCACTTGACCGGATTTCGTCAGGGATTAAGCTGCCGGCCGCAGTTCCTTGTGGGAGCGAGCCTGCTCGCGAATGCGGTGGGTCAGCAACAAAAATGCAGCCTGACACTGCGCTTTCGCGAGCAGGCTCGCTCCCACATTGGAAATCTTCAATATTGGCAGCAGGCTCCACCATGAACTCGCAAAGCATCATCGTCCCGAAAATCTCCACCCTGCCGGTGCACGAGCCCCGGGCGCGGGCGATCGTGCGCTGGCTGGTGCGCAAGAACATCATCGAAGAGCAGCTGACCACCTGCGCCCGCACCGGCAACCGTATGGCGCACGCCATCGCTGATGGTGCGCGCGCCGTGGTGCTGTACCCCGAAGCGCTGCCGTTCGGCGAGCCGATCAATGGCCTGGAGATCGTCACCAAGCGCTGTATCTACACCCCGGCCAAGGGCTTTCTCGAAGAGGCCGGTTGCGCCGAGTGCCGCCGCGAAGTGGGTGAGGCGCTGTTCGAAAGTCTTGAAGACTGGTTTCCAGGGCGCACCGACAATTTCACCTGCCCGGAATGCGGGCACGAGGACGACATCAACGGCTTCCTGTTTTTGCAGGAATGCGCGTTTTCCAACCTCGGCTTCATTTTCAACAATTGGCTGGAGGCGGGGTTCAAGCAGAGCTTTATCGACGAGTTCGCCGATTGGCTCGATCAACCTGTAAGTTGGGTAAAGGTCGAGCTCTGACCCCTGTAGGAGCTGCCGAAGGCTGCGATCCTTTGACTTTGCTTTTCAAAGACAGGATCAAAAGATCGCAGCCTTCGGCAGCTCCTACAAAAAGCGGGCTTTTCCATCTATCAATTAGGCTGAGTTTTACATTGAACAGCAGGGGGTGTCTGACTATAATGGCGCGCTTCCATTTTCCCGCTCGGGAGCCCCCGCGATGCTGCGTATCAGCCAAGAAGCTCTGACATTCGACGACATTCTCCTAGTGCCCGGTTATTCCGAGGTGCTTCCCAACGAAGTCAGTCTCAAGACCCGTCTTACCCGTGGCATCGAACTGAATATTCCTCTGGTTTCTGCCGCCATGGACACCGTTACTGAAGCCCGTCTGGCAATCGCCATGGCTCAGGAAGGTGGCATCGGCATTATCCACAAGAACATGACCATCGAGCAGCAAGCTGCCGAAGTGCGCAAGGTCAAGAAGTTCGAAGCCGGTGTGGTCAAGGATCCCATCACCATCGAGGCCGATGCCACGGTGCGTGATCTGTTCGAACTGACCCGTCTGCACAACATTTCCGGCGTTCCGGTCCTGCACGATGGCGACCTGGTCGGCATCGTCACCTCCCGCGACGTACGTTTCGAAAACCGTCTGGAAGCCACTGTCCGCGAAGTGATGACGCCTAAAGAGCGTCTGGTCACGGTCAAGGAAGGCGCCGACAAGAACGACGTCCGTGAACTGCTGCACAAGCACCGCATCGAGCGCGTGCTGATCGTCGACGACAAATTCGCCCTCAAAGGCATGATGACCGTCAACGACATCGAAAAAGCCAAAGCCTACCCGCTGGCCAGCAAGGACGACCAAGGTCGTCTGCGCGTCGGCGCTGCGGTCGGCACCGGTAAAGACACCGGTGATCGCGTAACCGCACTGGTCAACGCCGGCGTGGACGTGGTGGTGGTCGATACCGCGCACGGTCACTCCAAAGGCGTGATCGACCGCGTACGCTGGGTCAAGGAGAACTTCCCTGAAGTGCAGGTGATCGGCGGCAACATCGCCACCGGCGCTGCCGCCAAGGCTCTGGCCGAAGCGGGCGCCGACGCAGTCAAGGTCGGTATCGGCCCTGGCTCGATCTGCACCACCCGTATCGTCGCCGGTGTCGGCGTGCCGCAAATCAGCGCCATCGCCAACGTCGCCGCCGCCCTTGAAGGCACTGGCGTGCCGTTGATCGCCGACGGTGGTATCCGTTTCTCCGGTGACCTGTCCAAGGCCATCGTGGCCGGTGCGTCCTGCGTGATGATGGGCTCGATGTTCGCCGGTACCGAAGAGGCCCCGGGCGAGATCGAACTGTTCCAGGGTCGTTCGTACAAGGCTTATCGCGGCATGGGTTCGCTGGGCGCCATGTCCCAGGCTCAAGGCTCGTCCGACCGTTACTTCCAGGACTCCTCGGCCGGTGCCGAGAAACTGGTTCCGGAAGGTATCGAAGGTCGTGTGCCGTACAAAGGCACCCTGAGCGCGATCATTCACCAGTTGATGGGCGGCCTGCGTTCCTCGATGGGTTACACCGGCAGCGCCAACATCGAAGAAATGCGCACCAAGCCCGAGTTCGTGCGGATCACCGGTGCCGGCATGGCCGAGTCCCACGTTCACGACGTGCAGATCACCAAGGAAGCGCCGAACTACCGCGTAGGTTGAGGCTTCCAGCAAAACGTTAAATCACCGGGGCTGTTCATTCAGCCCCGAGTTGTTTCTGATTCACTACATGAGAATGAGTCATGGCCCTCGACATTCACGCTCACCGCATCCTGATCCTCGACTTCGGTTCGCAATATACCCAGCTGATTGCCCGCCGCGTGCGCGAGATCGGCGTGTACTGCGAACTGCACCCGTTCGACATGGACGAAGATGCGATCCGCGAATTCGCCCCTAAAGGCGTCATCCTCGCCGGCGGCCCCGAGTCCGTGCACGAAGCCAACAGCCCGCGCTGCCCGCAGGCGGTGTTCGACCTCGGCGTTCCGGTATTCGGCATCTGCTACGGCATGCAGACCATGGCCGAGCAACTGGGCGGCAAGGTTGAAGGTTCCGAACTGCGTGAGTTCGGTTACGCCCGCGTTGACGTGGTCGGCAAGAGCCGCCTGCTCGACGGCATCGAAGACCACATCGACGCCGACGGCCTGTTCGGCCTCGACGTGTGGATGAGCCACGGTGACAAAGTCACCAAGATGCCGGAAGACTTCCACATCCTCGCCAGCACCCCAAGCTGCCCGATCGCCGGTATGTTCAACGACGACCGCGCTTACTACGGCGTGCAGTTCCACCCGGAAGTGACCCACACCAAACAGGGCGGTCGCATCCTGTCGCGCTTCGTGCTCGACATCTGCGGCTGTGAAGCCCTGTGGACGCCGTCGAAGATCGCTGAAGACGCCATCGCCAACATCCGCGCCCAGGTCGGCACCGACAACGTCCTGCTGGGCCTGTCCGGTGGTGTTGACTCCTCCGTTGTGGCGGCACTGCTGCACAAGGCCATCGGCGATCAACTGACCTGCGTCTTCGTCGACAACGGTCTGCTGCGTCTGCACGAAGGCGAGCAAGTGATGGCCATGTTCGCCGAGAACATGGGCGTCAAGGTGATCCGCGCCAACGCTGAGGAGCAGTTCCTCAACAACCTGGCCGGCGAAGCCGACCCGGAGAAGAAGCGCAAGATCATCGGCCGCACCTTCATCGACGTGTTCGATGCCGAGTCCTGCAAGCTGGACAACATCAAGTACCTCGCTCAGGGCACCATCTACCCGGACGTGATCGAGTCGGCTGGCGCGAAAAGCGGCAAGGCCCACGTAATCAAGTCGCACCACAACGTGGGCGGCCTGCCGGATGAGATGAACCTGAAACTGGTCGAGCCCCTGCGCGAACTGTTCAAGGACGAAGTCCGTCGTCTGGGTCTGGAACTGGGCCTGCCGTACGACATGGTCTACCGTCACCCGTTCCCGGGTCCGGGCCTGGGCGTGCGCATCCTCGGTGAGGTGAAGAAGGAATACGCCGACCTGCTGCGTCGCGCCGACCACATCTTCATCGAAGAACTGCGCAAAGCCGACTGGTACCACAAGGTCAGCCAGGCGTTCGTGGTGTTCCAGCCAGTCAAATCGGTCGGCGTGGTAGGCGACGGCCGTCGTTACGCCTGGGTCGTGGCCCTGCGTGCCGTGGAAACCATCGACTTCATGACCGCACGTTGGGCACACCTGCCTTACGAACTGCTGGAAACCGTCTCCGGCCGCATCATCAACGAAATCGAAGGCATCTCGCGCGTCACTTATGACGTATCGAGCAAGCCGCCGGCGACGATTGAGTGGGAATAATCCCGCTGCGGTTCGAGTAACGTAAAACCCTTGGCGTGAAGCCAAGGGTTTTTTCGTTTCAGGCCCCTGAAAACAGGTCAGGTGGGTAAACGACTTTGCAGGGTGAAGCCGAGTTCGATCAGGCGCTCCGCTACTGCGGCGATGTCGTGGAAATTCCTGCCGGTGATGCGAGGCATTGACAGGTCCCAGATATAAAACCGGCCCGCGGTTGTGCAATGCACCCTTGTTCGCACAATGTCGCTGTCGCTGTTGCGGCGAACCAGTGTGTATATGTCGGGTTCGGTCTTCTGAATCACGAACATGCCGTTACGATGCAGAAGCTTTTCCAGCGCTGCCGCATTCCATTGCGGCATGGGGCACTTGATCTGCAATCGCAGGTCAGCGAACAGAACGTCGAAATCGTTGCTGGTCATTGCCCAGTTGTAAAACGGACCGCGGGCGACTTCCACCCCCGGGTCAATGCTGATGTCTGCGGTCTCCTCGGGCCAGACTTCTTCAATGCGCAAACCGATGCCGCCCCTGAGTTCGCTTATGCCTGGCAGATCTCTGAACATATTGATATTCGTTGCATCGACCAAGGCTACCCACTTCTTCGTTCTGTTGAGAAGCTTGTCACTCTCTATGATTGTTGTTGAGAGGCGAGTCTTGATCATCTGTTCTTCGATCGAAAGGAGCGGTCGTTTCAGCGTGTAGGTGTGCGCTGCATCGAGTCCGTGTACCCGGATGCCATTGGCTTGGGCAGTCTTGACCAATTCGAGAACGTTGAACCTGTTCTCGGGATCGGTACCCAGCCCGGACAGATAAGTTCGCAGGTCCTCTGACATGTCCCCCGACGGGAAGAACTGGTTGAGATCATTCTGGGCAAAATCGCTCAGCAGCCCACGCACATAAAGGGTTTGAATATGCCGCGCGAACGCTGGCATGTTTTCGATCATGAAGCGCATGCTGGCGATGCGATCAAGGGTTTCACCGACCGCCAGCCCATCGGTATTGGCAAAGATGCGATCAATCAGGTCATCGACCTGCATCTGGGGACTGATTTGCGGAATGTCCGGACGCTCGGGCAGGTTGATCCATTTCAACTCCCGGTGGAATTTTTCTGCCTTGTTCAGCAGAGCCCTGCGTTCTTCGCTGAAATGTTCCACGTACCGCTCGGTCGTTGATAAAAAGCGGCGTCGAGCGCCTGCTGACTCGGCCGATGCGCTGGGCAGGTTCATTGCCCATCTTCTCATTCCTGGCTTTTCCTTCTCTGAAACGCCTTTGAGCTTCGTAACCAGGCGCAGCGGACAGGGAACGCCTGGAAGCGGTTCGAGGCATCGCATTTCCACCGATGGCGTGCCCCCGGACGAGCTCACTTCAGTCTCCGGCGCACACGCCTTGCCCACACACTGGCCACCACCCCGCAGCCGCAGCGCAGGCATACGCTCCCATTTGCCGGCGCTCCCAAAGCGAACCGGCAACGAATAGGCGAATTGATTGGGGCGCTCGGGATTGACGATTGCCCAGTTGCCACTGTCCTGAGAGTCGGCGAAGTAACGTACGTAGTAGGCCTGGCCATCCATTTCGATGGCGTAACCGGGCTCCTTGTCGAGACGGTAAATGCCTTCATATTTTCCCGGCGTCGCCTCTACTGAATGTTGCGCAAGCAACTCGTTGCATCGATAGCTGGCAGGAACCTCTGGAAAAATCGGACCGTGCCGTGTGGCAGTCATGGTCAAGAGCTCAGTGGCGGTAACGGATGTCGCTTCTTCGGGGATCTCGTTGGTCAACTCGCTGGTAGCTGCTTCCGTCCCGGTGACCGGTGGCGGATCCACGGGCGGCAATGATGGCGTGTCAGCCGAGGAAAGCTCGATCAGCCCGAGCATCTCTTCAGCCTCGGCATACTCGACCTGTGGGCCAACTTCCAGCTGCGCGCCAGTACCGATCAGGAACGGCACATTGAATACGGTTTCGATCGCGCTGAGCACTGCACCGATGACCCCGGCTCTACGCTCGGCTGCCGTAATGCCGTTGATCGCCTGATCGATGTTCAGCCCCATGTTCGCGATACCGGCGCCAATCAACGGCAAAGCCACCGGCCAGCCCACGGCCGCCATCGGGCCGAACACCTTCAGGCCGGCGCTCAGATACCCGGTCCAGAGTTTCTTGCGCAGGTCACTGTTGGATGTGAGCACCAGATGCGCCTCGGCAGCCATGCCCGCACGGGTCGACTCGCTTAACCAAGTGAAGGCGTCACCGCTGATCGCAACGTTGCTGCGGTTGATCATCCGATGATCGCTGTGGCCCCAGGTGCTCACCAAACGGTTCATCAGATCGGTGAGGTTCTCGGTGATGTGATTGCTGTCAGCCAGCGAGAAGTGCTTCAGAAACAAGGGGCGTTTCTGCTCTGAATTCATCTGATCGAGCAACCACCAGTGCAGATCCGCTGCAGTGTCCATCAGTCGAAAGGCCTGAGGTTCTCCCGGCAGGTAAAGAGTCTGCCGGCCACTGTCTTCGACCAGACGCAGGACGTTGGTGGCGACATGGCCGTCCAGATCAAGCGTGCGCACTTGCGCGCCGACCGGGTATGTGGCTCGCAACATTCGCAGGGTAATGGGCCAGGTAATCGGGCCGATCAGCGAGGTGACGATGCGTTGGAAGTCATTGCCGTCAACATCACCCTCTTGCAGCGCCTGCACGGCCTGACTGAGGAAGTTGCACTTGGCCAGGGCGCGGAAATCTTCCGACGAGGTTTGCCAGAATTTGGTCAACTGACCGGTGTAGCGCGTGCTGAAATCGACGGCCCAGAACGCCTTCAGCACGTCGCTGCCAAGCAGTCGCACTTCGTTGTCCTGATTGAAATTCTCCGCGTCCGGGCCATCCGAGTAGAAGCCACAGTAAAGGCCCAGCAAATCTGCGTTGTCTTGATCGGTTGCACGAAAGCGATGGATCACCAACTGCGTGAGGGTGAGCGTTTCATAAGGCTTTTCCAGCAAGTGTTCCCAACCGGTGAAGGTCAGCGTGCTGCTTTGCGCCGTTTTGAAACGATGGAAATAAACCTCGTCGGGATCAAGGCCGGATAGCCCTTTGTCCGTCAGCAGTTCGATCGCGACTTGCCGGGCCGCGTCGAGCAGGCTCGGGCAGGTCTGCACGATGCTGGTGGCGATGGCCTTGAGGGCGGTTTTGTCCGCTGCGTTCGGCAGCAGACGGCGTTCGGGAATGGTCATGCGGGTGTTCATCCTTGAGGCAAAGGTCGAGGATGACCGACGCGCTCAAGGCGAGGGTGTTACCCGGTTACTGCATGTTGGTTGTCCCGTTGAGGGGCAGCGAATGCAGACGCAGGTTTTCAAAGATATTCGGACCGAATCAGATCCGTATCGAACGGCGTCAGACCTTGTTCAGGTGCGAACACCCTCTGCGCCTGCTCTGCAGAGCCCACTCGTTCGCCTCGTGCCCGCACATGTAAATCGAAAAGCGTGTGCAGATCCGGCCTTGGTGTATGCACCAGGGCGCGCAGCATCAACGAAACTCCGCTGAGGTTGTTGTCGACGTTGTTCCAGCGGGGCGATGAAGTCAGCCCCAGATCGGCCCAGATCATGCGACGTTCCACCAGGTCCATCACGAAAGGCAGGCAGATACTCGTGTCGGAGGCGATATCGATGCGGTCTACAACGGAGCGCGGCTCGAACACTTCCCCCGATGCAGTGTCGGCACGTGCCATCCAGCCCGCGAAACATTCAGGAAGGTCACAATATGGCTGCTGGGTAAATGAGTTGAGGGACGTAACGACATAGCGGACGCCCTTTTTGACGAGAACATCAAGGTCGAGGTCGATGAATTCGGAGGCGCCGTTGGGCGCGTCGACGATGTCCCCGCTGTGGTAACCGCCATAACCTTTGAGGTTGTAATAGGCGACCGCTTCCTTGAAGACGAAGTCAGTGTCGAAGAAGGCGGCAGACAAGTCGATGTCCGTGCGGTCACGACCATTCTTCCACCAGAGGAACAGGCGGATGAATCGCGTGTCGGGCATCGGCAGTCGACTGCCGCGCACCAGCGTGCGCAGCGACTTCGCTGCGGCGCGCTGTGCCAGTGGCACCCGGTATTCGCGCAACGCCGGATCGATGAAACAACGCCCCAGTGGTGGCAGCAACGTGAAACGCGCGATCAGGGCGTTCTCGCAAATCTGTGCGGCACGTGCCAATACCTGCGGTGCGATCGACTCTCGACGATCAGCAGTGCCGAAGACTTTTGCCAGCGCTCCTTTAGGTGTGAACGCCCGCAAGGGCAGGGGGCGCGGGGCATTTACATGGGACAGCAATTGCAGCAACACAGGTGAGGACACTTGCGCCGCGACAGCCGCAAAAGCGTCGAGCACAGCGTCCGGTTCTGTGGCACGCCGTAACATCACGTCCAGACGGCGCGCGAATTCTCCGGGACGATCCTGCAGCACCGGCGTAAGCGCGGCGATCTGGCGTTGGGCAAGCATGGTTTCCACACGCGACCCGAACGATGCCGGCGGATCGTTGCGTCGCGCTGCGGTGATGGCCGCGAATGCCCGAGGATACTTCTCAGCGTAATCGCCTGGATGCAGGACTTCGGCCAGACGTTTCCAGCGCTCGGCCTGGCGCATCACATCCTCGGTAGCGTTGGGCATGCGGTCGAGCAGGCGCAACAGCTTGCGACGCATCGAACGTTTCATTTTGCTAAAGCGCGTCAGAGCCGTTGCCAGCGATACGTCTCCGCCATGCAGTGCGATCGCCACGCGCAGCACGTCGGTTGCCGTTTCGACATTTTGCTCAAGGAATTCCTCGACCCGGGCATCGTCACCGATATGCAGGATCAGCGCGCCGCCGACCAGCGCGCGAATCTCGCGGAACGGGATGGTATCGGGCAGCAGACGGAACACGTCGTTTCTGTAAGTTCGGATAAACCAAGTGACATCCGCGGCTTCCTCTTCGGACAGCGAGGTACGCGATGAGACCAGCGGCTCGAGCAATGCCTCGAACTCGCTGACACTTCCCGGTTCGATAACCCAATGGATGAAGTTGCCTTCAAGCATGGCTGGCCGAACCTGTTCGCTGGGTGGCAGGCGCCGAAGTGTGTGGTAGTGAATGACGGCGTTGAGATACAACTCCGCCTCTGTTGCTTCGAGGACTTGATTGGGGAAGTCAGGATAAAACGGTCGGTGATGTACATGAGCACCGCTGCGACGCCGCAGGACGCGAATGACTTCACGCAGCCAATTCTTGAGTTCTACCGCAGAGAGCAAGCCGATCTGCTCGATCAGCGACTCGGAAAGTACACATCGGAACGCCGCGACTTCTTTGACCGCTGATGCGATCTGCGCGCGTGTGGCTCCGCCAGAGCCGGCAGGGACGTGAAGTTTTGTACGGCGCCGCAGGAACAGCTCCTGATTCATCATGATTTCTTCCTTGGTCGCCGTTTCCAGTGAGCTGAAGCCCACCTGTGCAATCGATACGAAAACGCCTGCAATAAGCAGGCGCAATGTGGAGAGCGGAACCCCTAGTTCATGGAGGATAGAAGGAAGGTGTTCCATAGCCACGGCGGCATACTACCGGAGGTCATCGCGGCTTGTCAGCGAATCACATATTTTGAAATGGGCTCGCCTGTTGGCGAACGTCAGCGCCGCGCCACATCCGAAAAATAGAACTTGTCCAGCGTATGCCGCGATTCG
>NZ_RAZO01000389.1:0-14221 GCF_004307535.1 Pseudomonas sp. Sample_9 | reverse complement strand
GGCAAAGGCGCGTGGCGTGTACATGGACAGATTTTCCTTGGCGAATGCCTGCATCGTAGGCAGGCTATTGGTCCGTTGTAAGAGCCATTGTCGAGCCATTTCATAGGTCCATTCGCCATGCCTGATCTGCCACCGCTGTCGATGCCTTTCAATCCGGCCGGGATCGAGCTTGATCGCCGTCAAGGCTTGAGCCGCCAGCTTTATCAAGCGTTGCGCCTGCGTGTACTCGATGGGCGTCTGGCCAGTGGAACAAGATTGCCGGCCAGCCGTGACTTGGCCTCGGCACTTGGAATTTCTCGCAACAGTGTGGTGCGCGCCTACGATCAGTTGTATGCCGAGGGCTTTGTCGAGGGGCGAGTGGGTGACGGCACTTATGTCGCGCAACTGGCTCAGGCATCGACACCAAAGAAAAAACTATCCACAAATCCATCCACAGGCTTGTCAACAGGCTTACCCACAGCCTTATCCACAAATTGGCTGGATTTGCCTGTGAATTCATCCAGTAAAGTTATCCACAGTGGCGGTTTTTCTCGTATTGAAAAGCACCATTTGGCTCGACCTCCGAGTGGTCCGCCACGAGCTTTTCGCGTGGGTGTTCCGGCTTTCGATCTGTTCCCGTTCGAGGTCTGGGCCAAGCTGAACGCGGCTTTCTGGCGCAAACCGGATTTGCAGCAACTGTGTTACGGCGATCCAGCGGGTGATGCTCGACTGCGCGGCATGATCGCTGCTTATTTGCGCAGTTCGCGTGGCATGCAGTGTACGGCTGAGCAGATTGTGATCACCAGTGGCGCGCAGCAGGGCATCAGCCTTTGTGCACAGCTGCTGGTCGAGCCTGGGGACGGCGTGGCGATCGAGAATCCGGGCTATCGCGCCGCTGGGCATGCCTTCGCTGTAGCGGGGGCGAAACTGCATGGCGTGGCGGTGGACAGCGACGGTATCGATTGCAGCGCAATGGCTGGACTCACTGACTGCCGCGTGGTCTACGTCACACCCTCGCATCAGTACCCGACCGGTGTGGTCATGAGTCTGGCCCGGCGCCTTGAATTACTCGCCTGGGCCGAGCGTGTCGGCGGCTGGATCGTCGAAGATGACTATGACGGCGAATACCGCTACAGCGGCGCACCGCTAGCGCCGCTGGCGTCGCTTGATCGTCAGGGCCGCGTGCTCTATGTCGGCACATTTGGCAAAGTCGCCTTTCCGGCGCTGCGTCTTGGCTACCTGGTGTTGCCGCCAGCACTGGTCGACGCGTTCTCGCAACGGCGCGCGGTGGATGTGCGGCACTCGGAAGTCAGCACGCAAGCGGTGATGGCCGAGTTCATGGCTGCCGGGCATTTTCAGCGGCATATCCGCCGCATGCGCCGGGCTGCGCTGAGCCGGCGCAACTGCCTGCTCGAAGGCTGGCCGACGGCGATCGCCGGTGTCGGCCGGTTGCCTGCTGTGTCTGCCGGGTTGCACCTGACCGTGCCGGTCGGCAGCGTCGAGCGCGAGCAACAACTGATCGCGCAAGCCGCTGATGTCGATGTCGAGATCAACGGCTTGAGCAGTTACTGGCTACCGGATTCGTCCACGGCCATGGATCAGCGCGCGGGACTGGTGCTGGGTTTTGCCGCCGTGCCGGAGCCTGCGATCAGAACGGCGCTGACGCGGTTGCGACAGGCGTGGCGGGAGTGAAGAACAGTGCCTCGGCCGAGCGACTGGAAATCTCGCTGCGATGGATCTGGATCAGCGCCTGATTATCCAGAAGACCCGGCGCGTAAGCGCCACCCATTCGTTGTTGAGCGACTGTTTTCATGTGTCCGCGCACGAAGGCTCCAACGGTGGCGCCGACGCTGCTGTAGTGGAAGTGCGCGTAGCAAAGGACCTTGGCGGTGTGAGCATCACGAACCTCATATTCGTCGAGAAAGTCATGCTCATGGCGGCGCAGACGACGTCGGGTCAGGATTTTGGAGATCTTCACTTCCCCCTTGTCCTTGAGCCACTGGACCCCGGCCGCCGTCGGCGGTTGCTGCTTGACCAGCCGGATACGCGTGCTGGTGCCTTTTTCCTCCAGCGTCTTTGCCGCTTTGTCGAGCGCGTGGTTGAGCGTTTCAGAGGGTTCACGCAGGCTGGCGGTGAGGTTGCTGGCGGTCAGCGCCTCATCGATCGCGGCATTGGCTTTGCGCAGCAGCGCGGCCTGGTTGTGATATTCCTCTTCGACCTCCACGGGAATCCGCGAGCCACGTTTGAGGCGCGCCTCGATGCGCCGGTGAAATGCGGCCAGACCGTCAATCAGCGCCTGACCTTCGGTTACGGCTTTACTCAGGCTTACCGCGACTGTCGGCGGTGTCGCTGGCGCCGTGCGTTGCTCCACCCAGAGACCGGGGGTTTGCTCTTCGAACGTAGCGATGACGCCTGTCAGGCTGGAGCGTACTTCGATCAGATCGGTGTCGTGTCCGTCGAGACTCTTTTTTCGTTCGCCAACCAGCGTACCCCTTGATCGGGTCTGAATGATCCGTCGATTCGAGGATGACGCCGAGGGTCGCGACGAGCCGGCCTGCGGCACTAGCAGATGCCGGTAGCGCAGCAGCTCGGCCAGTTTGCTGTCAGCGCTGGCCTTGAACGCGAGCACGCGCGTCTGCACTCGCTTGAGTCGGTCCAGGTAAATGTGTTCAGGGTACTCGATGAGCAGATCATCGAAGCGCCGGTCGACGGCGGAGAACTGTTCGCTGACGTTACTCAGGGCGTCGATGCGATCTCGCAGATTGCTCAGGCTTTCATCAGCGCTCAGGTCAAGCGAACTCTGGATATTGAGCGCGGCATCGGCGATCACGTTGGCCAGTGCATGATAGGCGTCCGTGTGGAGCTGGGTGTCGCCGGGCTTGATGCAGACTTCCTGACCCAGACTGATCTGCAATTGCTTGAGCTCGGTCACCGAGTAATCCGGCCAGGCGTCCTTATAGTCGCGCATTGCCTCGACGGCTTCTTTTCCCAACAGGGTCATGTCATTGAAGCAGCTCTGTGCCGCCTCCATTTTTTCGATGATGCCTTCGGTGATATCAGACATTTCCAGGTAAGGCCGAACAGATGCATCTGATCCTGATCCGGTGTCGACGCCGGCCATGGTCTGCATCGCCAGGACGCGCCGCTGAAAATCCGTTGAATGCTGCTCAAGCCACTCATGCCCAATGAGCAGCTGCATCTGCAGGCGCTCGCTCATCACGGTGCGATAGTTGGGAATGGGCTCCTTGAGATTGAGCTCCTTGATCAACTGGATGTTGGCTGCGTATTCCTTGTGTTGCGCTTCCAGGGTGTCGATATAACGGCTGCGAGCCTCTACCTGATCCTGTGAGGACGCTTCGCGCAGAGCGGTGCGATCCGCTTCGAGACGGGTTTGCCTGGTTGGCAGGATTTTTTCGAACACGATGTTTTTGTCGTATAAAGCTTTCGCATCTTTCTCCCGGCTTCCTCGCGCTACCCGGCGAACGCTCTCCAGACCACCAGCACGCAGGCGCAGACGCAGATCTATGACCCATTCACCGCCGGCGGTACGCGCCAGTGTCGGGCCGGCACGTTGTGGTTGCCGGCCTGAATCGATGATCTGTACCTGACCCTGCTCATTGCGCGTGACTTCGAACCACCGCTCGCCAACCTGTGCGAACCATTTTTTCTGGAGTTCATACAGGCCTCGATGCGCACCTTCGCGGGCGGCTGCGCCCAGGCCTTTGGGTTTGTCGACCTTGAACGCGTCGAGAAGCGCGGCAAGCGCTGCCGGGGAACGTTTCAGTGCGGTGACGATGTCGATGGACGTGGTGTGGGCGCTGGGCAACTCGCCGCTGGCCAGGTCTGGCAGGCGCAACGCTTTGACAACCTTGCCGACGGGATTCACCGTGGTCGTTGGTTCCTCTATCGCAGCGATGGATTTCAATTCCGGTGCGGCGCTGACCGCCGCACGGTGCGCCAGGACCATGCCCAACGCGAGAAGGATGTCGGCAATCGCAGTCCAGGCGATCTTGCCGGACGATTCATTGGCCACGTCAGTGACTTCCTGCAAATCGTCCATGATCTGCCAGATCCACGCTGCCGCGCCGACGCTGCGGCCCAGGAATGGCAGGGCGGCGTTGAGCATCAACCAGCCGCCCTGTTTGAGCGTTGCCCAGCGAGCCTCGGCATCGGAGACCGATTGCCGGTCGGCCTGCGTAATGAGGGCCTGTACGTTGTTTTCATGCAACGTCGCCGGTACATCGCGGGCTATCACCTCAGTGCCCAGCTCGACGGGGCCGGACATATCGAGCGCGGTGGTGGGATTGACCAGTAATTGCGGGATCGTCCACACCGACGGCAGCCTCGCGGTAAAGACGAACTGGCTGTAGTTGAAGCGTACGTCTTCCGGCAGCCAGGCCAATACCGAGTCGCGCAAATGCCGCGAGTGCTGGATCGCATAGAGCAGATTGGCGTGCCCCGGATATTGCAGCAGTGCCATGTCGAACAACGGGCGATAGAGCACGCATGGCCCTTTGTTCGCTTCGCGCGGACCGATGACGTACATGTTGGCGACGCGGTCAGCGGTCGAGCTGCTGCGACGAGCAATGAACGCCAACGGCCGAATGACGATTTCCTCGCCGTCGACATGGCGTTCCGCATCCGTCGTGGCCAGTGCTGCCACTACGTATCGATAACCCGTTTCATCAATGCCGGCCTTGTGCTGAATCTTGTGTTGCAACGCCAGCAGCGGCAGCTCGATGCGCAGCTGGCTGGTGTACAGCGTTTGCAGCGCCGATGCTTGTTCTGCGTCGTCGATCAGCAGCGCCTTCAAGTGCGCCGGGTAGGTCTTGCCAATGTCGACAGTGCTGACCAGCTTTTCCAGGCAGGCCACCGTCATCCAGTCGGGCAAGGCGCCGCCGCTCTTGTAGCGCACGGTCTTGTTGCCCAGTGGCAGTCCTGCGAGGTTTTGCAAGGCCAGTTCCAGCAGGGTCAGGGTTTGCGTCTGAGTGTGACCCGGCAACACGAACGTGCCCCAGACCACCAGGCTGGTGATGGTGATTTCAATGTCATCGATCTTGATGTCTTTCGCGCCTGGCTGTTCCTTGAGCAGCTGCTGCTTGAGGGCGTTACGGGCGAAGGTCTGCAGGCTGACGACCTCATCCTGAAAGGACTTGCCGTGGTTTTCGTGATGCACCGTTGTCAGGTTCAGCAGGTGTCGGCTGTAGCGGGTCTGGTCCATGGGCAAAGCGTCGTTCAGCCAGTCCGGCAGCATCGGACGCAGACGTTCGAAGTGTGGTTCCAGGCGCGCTGGCGGTTGCGCGGGTTTGCCGGCCGTGCCGGTATGCGGATAGACCCGGTTGAGCGGCGAATCCTGGAAAAAACTGATCTCGCCCAGAGCGTCGGCCTCCAGTGAAATCAGGGCGCAGGCCTGATGGTCGAAGAAATTGCCCTGCGGTTCGACCAGTCGCCATTTGAGGTCTTCGCCCGCTGTAGTTGAACCGAAACGTTGCAGCAGATCTGCGCCGAGCTCTTGCAGCGAGTCGAAGTGCTGAAAACCCTGGGTCACGGCGTAGGTGAGGATCAGCGTGCGCTGTGCAACCGTGCCGATCAGGACCGCTGTGTCGAGCAGGGCACAGTGCTCCCGCTGATCGCCGTCTCCCCGATCAAGATCAATCAGGCATGCTCGGACCGCATATGGGGCGGGCGCCAGCCGCTGTTGCGGATCGGGTTCGGTGTACACCGCCAGAGCCATGGCGATCTGATCGGCGTCCCAGCCAAGGCTTGAATCCGGCTGCCACAAGTTGCGCAACGCTTGCGACAGCTGTTGCCAGCGCGGCTGCCCGGGATAGGTGAACTCGTCCCAGTAATCAACGTGCTGTTCCTTGTAAGCAATGAACAGTAGCGGTGCCAGTTCATTGAGCAGCAACCCGATGGCATCGATCCGCACCGGCAGTTTCACGGCTGCCGGCCAACCGGGTTGCTGGGTCAGATAATCTTCACCATCAAGGTACGTTACGGTCGTGCCGGACAGACCCAGACGCACCAGTGCATCGGTCAGCGATTCGACCTTCGGGCGACCGGAGACGACTTCCTCGCCCTCGATGATCCACGCAGGCTGCACGACCATGGTCAGGCGCGGGTCAATGTCCAGGTTCGGATACAGGGTTCTGAGGGACTGGCGCAGCGTTTTCGTAGCGACTTCGCGAAGCGAAGGGCCGGTGACCAGTTGGGTGACGATATCGACGGCACTGGCTTTAGGGATTTCGGGCATGGCGATTCCTGCTCTGTCGGCGCGCCGGAAGGGCGACGGATCAGCGCAAGGTAAAAGGCGCGCCGCTTGGGCGTGCGGTACATAGATCTGTCAGGCAAAAAAAGACCCGCATGTGCGGGTCTCCGTGCAAGGGGCGGGTGTCAGGTCCCGGATTTGATTTTGGTCCAGGCCCGCGTGCGCGCCCGTTCGGCATCCCGCGGCAGCGGCTGCAAGGTGTAGAGCGTGCTCATTGCCGCATCGGTCGGATACAGGTTCGGGTTGTTGCGAATGGCTGGATCGACCAGCCCGGTGGCGTCCTTGTTCGGGTTTGGATAACCGACAAAGTCGCTGACCGGGGCAATCACCGCAGGTTGCAGCAGATAGTTGATGAAGGTGTAGGCGTCTTCGGTGTTCTTCGCGCCCTTGGGAATCGCGAGCATGTCGAACCAGATCGGTGCGCCTTCTTTGGGCAAGCGCATATCGACCACCACGCCGTTTTTCGCTTCCTTGGCGCGGTTGGCCGCCTGCGAGAAGCTGCCGGAATAGCCGACGGCCACGCAGATGTCGCCGTTGGCAATGTCGGCCATGTACTTGGAAGAATGGAAGTACGTCACATAAGGGCGGATTTTCATCAGCAGCGCTTCGGCCTTGGCGTAATCCGCTGGCTTCTTGCTGTTGGGGTCGAGGCCGAGGTGTTGCAGAGCCAGCGGCAGAATCTCCGACGGCGAGTCGAGCAGGGCGACGCCACACTGCTTGAGCTTGCTGATGTTCTCCTCTTTGAAGATCAGGTCCCAACTGTCCACCGGCGCGTTGTCGCCCAGAGCTGCCTTGATCTTGGCCGGGTTGAAGCCGATCAGGATCGTGCCGTACATGTACGGCACGGCGAACTTGTTCCCCGGGTCGTTGGCCTCGATCAGCTTCATCAGTTTCGAATCGAGATGATTCCAGTTCGGCAACTTGCTGCGATCCATTGGCTGGAACACCCCGGCCTCGATCTGCTTGGCGAGGAACACGTTGGACGGCACCACCACGTCATAGCCGGAGTTGCCGGTGAGCAGCTTGGCCTCGAGTGCTTCGTTGGTGTCGAAGATGTCGTAGATCAGTTTGGTCTGGCTGTTCTGTGCCTTGAAGTCGTCCAGCGCCTTGGGCGTGATGTAGTCGAACCAGTTATAGACGCGCAGCGTGCGTTCTTCGGCGTGGGCGCCAGCGCTTAGCAGAGCCGCGCACAGCGCCGAGGCGATCAGTCGCTTTTTCATTGTTCAAAACCTTCCAGCACGTTCACCGCGTTGATGCCGATCTCTTCTACCGCGTAGCCGCCTTCCATGACGAACAGGGTCGGTTTGCCGAGGGCGGCGATGCGCTTGCCCATGGCCAGGTAATCCGGGCTGTCGAGTTTGAACTGCGAGATCGGATCGTCCTTGAACGTGTCGACGCCGAGGGAGACGACGATGATGTCCGCGCCGTAACTGTCGATCTCGTCGCAGGCCTGATCCAGCGCCGCGCTCCACACATCCCAGCCGGAACCGGCCGGCAGCGGATAGTTGAAATTGAAACCTTCACCGGCGCCTTCGCCGCGCTCGTCGTCGTAACCGAGGAAGAATGGAAACTCCGCTTCTGGATGGCCGTGGATCGAAGTGAACAGCACGTCGCTGCGTTCGTAGAAAATCGACTGGGTGCCGTTGCCATGGTGGTAGTCGACGTCGAGGATCGCGACCTTCTGGTGGCCCTGATCGAGGAAGGCCTGCGCGGCTATCGCGGCGTTGTTGAGGTAGCAATATCCGCCCATCAAATCACTGGCGGCGTGATGTCCCGGCGGACGACAGAGGGCGAAGGCTGCGCGTGCGCCACCCTGGATTTCAGCTTGCGCGGTGAGCGCCACTTGCGCCGCGCTGTAGGCTGCTTGCCAAGTGCCGGCGGTAATCGGCGCGCCGCCGTCGAAGCTGTAATAACCGAGCTGGCCATGCAGGCTGGTCGGTTTGATCGCACGCAGCGTGCGCGCCGGCCAGGTGTAGGGCAGCAAGTCGCCGTCAGTGTTGAACTCGGTCCAGCGTTGCCATGCACCTTTGAAAAATTCCAGATAGTCACGGCTGTGAATGCGCGCGATCGGCTCCACGCCGAAATCCTTCGGCGCTTCGACCGCACCGAGGTTTTGCTTGTGCACGCGTTGCAGCACATGGTCGGCACGCGACGGCATCTCGAAGCACGGCTTGAGCTGGCCATCGATAAGTTCGCAACGGCCATGGTGCAAGTGGTGATCGTCTGAGTAGATCGTCAGCATTTGTTGTTCTCCGCAAGGCTGATTCGGTGGTCTTCAGTGTTGCGGCGCAAGTTGAATCGGAGAACGTCGGGAGCGGCCAAAAGGGGATCGATATGGCCAAAAGCTCTGACCGCAATTCGCCCCTAACAACCGAAGGCTGCGATCTTTTGATCTTCAGGATCTGAACTGACTCGGCGCCACGCCACTCCAGCGCACAAACGCATGGCGGAAACTCGCGGTCTCGCTGAAGCCCAGCGTCTCGGCGATCCGATAGATCGGCAGCTGATCCTCACACAACATCTGCTTGGCCCGTTCGAAGCGCAGTTCATCGAGCAGTTCCTGATAGCTGCTGCCCATGTCTTTCAAATGCCGACGCAGGGTGCGCGGTGAGCACTTCATCTGCTGCGCCAACCCCTCCAGGCCCGGCGCGGCATTCAATTGTGCGCTGAGCAACTGCCGAATCCGCCCCAGCCAGGCCTGGCGTCCGGTGAATTCCAGATTCTGTTTGCGGCAGCGCTCGGCCATGGCCTGATGGGTGATCGCGTCGGCCAGCGGCAGCGGCTGATCGAGCCAATGGCGGTCGAAGGCGAAGGCGTTGTCCTTGGCCGAAAAGTGCAGCGGCGAGTTGAAGGGTTCGGCGTAGCTGGCGCGATAGTCCGGCGCTGCATGTTCAAAGCGCGTGGCGCGTAGAGGCAGCGGATGGCCGAGCAAGTCGTCGCAGATGACTTTCAGGGACACCAGACAGAATTCGGCGTTGAACACCGCCATCGCCGCGCTTTCACGGTAATCAGCAGCGACGAACCACACCTGCTCGCCATCGTCTTCCAGGCTCAGTTCGAACAACGTGCCCAGCAGCGCCGGATAACGGATCGCCAGACGCAAAGCGTCACCGAAGGTGGCACAGGTCAGCAGGGCGTAACCGAGCATGCCGTAACAGGACACGTGCATGCGTCGGCCCAATTCGAGACCGATGTCACGCTTGAGCGCGACCGCGTTGGTGCAGACCTGCATCTCCTGATGGGTGGTGATCCGCGTATCGGCGCGCTGCAAATCCGCCGCCACGATGCCGCTGCCAGCCAGCAGTGCCTCACTGGACAGACCTTCGGCCTTGAACGTGTTGAGGATCAGCGAGACCGCGTTGAGGGTGGTGAGGTGGGAGTGGAGCATGGGATCTTCCAGCCTGGAGGTGGCTGGAACGCAGCAAGTTGCATGCCGCAGGCCCTCACCCCAGCCCTCTCCCAGAGGGAGAGGGGGCCGAACGGGGGATATTGCAGAAATACACCGACGTGAGACACCGCCGCCGAGTCCATAATCGACACTGTTTATCAGGTCGGTGTATAGCGCAAGACACTACGATCAGTTCCCTCTCCCTCTGGGAGAGGGTTAGGGTGAGGGGCAATCCAGCGCCGTGCTCAGATCAACTCACCACACAAATCCAGTTCGATCAATCGACGAACTTCAGCCGTTTCCAGCCCGGCCCCCAGCAACCCATGCAACTTGCCGAACGCCGCCTCGCGCGTCATACCGCCACCGGACAACACGCCGACACCGCGCAAACGACTGCCCGCTTCATACACATCCAGCTCAACGCCCCCTTCATGGCACTGCGTGACCGCGACCACCACCACGCCGTTATCCCGTGCGCGGCCAAGGCTGGCGAGGAATTGCGGGTTGTCGCTCGGCCCTGTGCCGCTGCCGTAGCATTCCAGCACCAGACCTTGAATGCCGCTGTCGAGCAGACCATCGAGAACCTCGGCACTGATCCCGGGAAACAGCGGCAACACCGCCACTTTTGCCAGTTGCTTCGGCTGGTTGTAGTTCAGCGCGACTGGAATCGACGGCGCCTTCACACCACCGCCCTGACGCTCCAGGCGTTTGAACGGATGGCGGCCGAAGCTGCGCACTTTCGCGCAGCGCGTCGGCGCCAGCAGTTCGCCGTGGAAGTACAGGTGCACGCCCGGCGCCAGGCCTTGGCCGAGGGCGACCAGCGCGCCGCCGAGGTTTTCCCAGGCATCGCTGTCGGTCACGCCCGCCGGCAACATCGAGCCGGTGAAACACACGCGGGCATGCAGGCCGAGCAACTGAAAACTCATCGCCGCCGCGCTGTACGCCAGCGTGTCGGTGCCGTGCAGGATCAGCACGCTGTCGCAGCCTTGCACGTCCACGGCATCGACCACCGCTTCGCGCAGTTGCTGCCAGTAGGCCGGGGTCATGTTGGCGCTGTCGATCAGCGGCGACATTTCCCGAAACTGCCACTGCGGCACTACCAGCTCAGGCTGGCTGTGCAGGTAGTCGCGCATCCGCGCTTCGAAACCGGACGCCGGGGCCAGCCCGTTGGCGCTGGCCTGCATGCCGATGGTGCCACCGGTGTAGAGCACCATGACGTGTTGAGCGGCGGGATAGGTCGACGAGCTCATAGGATTCTCCGAAACGATGAGGGTCCTGTGGGAGCGAGCCTGCTCGCGAAAGCGGTGTGTCATTCAACACTGATGTTGGTTGAAAGTCCGCCATCGCGAGCAGGCTCAATCCTGCAGGTTATTGCATCACAATAACTGACGGGCGCAGGGGATGCGCCCGTCATTCACCTGTCAGCGTTGCGCTGCAGGTACGCCTTGCGGCGCAGTTTCAGTCTGGCCCGCCGCTGCTGGCGGGTTGACCGGCCAGGCGTTGCGATCCAGATCCAGGTCGGCGAATTTGCTCGAATCAAACACTGGCTGTTTGACGCCGGCGCGACGCTGCTCATCGTAGTCGCGCATCACCCGCAGGCCGACCTTGAACAGCATGGCCAGGGCCACGAGGTTGACGAAGGCCAGACAGGTCATGGTGATGTCGGCGAAGGCGAACACTGTCGTCAGGTCCTGCATCGAACCCCACACCACCAGCGCCAGCACCAGACCGCGGAACAGCATCAGCAGGGCGCGGTTGCGGCTGAGGAACTGCAAGCTGTTCTCGCCCAGATAGTAGTTGTAGAGGATGCAGGTGAAGACGAACAGTGACAGCGCGACGCTGACGAACATGCGACCCCAGTCACCGACCACGGCGGCCAGCGAGTTCTGGGTCAGGACGATACCGTCACCTTCGAAGCCCGGCGTGTAGAAGCCCGACAGCAGGATCAGCAGCGCGGTGCAGGTGCAGATCACGAAGGTGTCGAGGAACACGCTGAAAGCCTGGACCACGCCCTGCGCGCCCGGGTGCTTGACGGCGGCCACAGCGGCGACGTTCGGCGCACTGCCCAGGCCCGCTTCGTTGGCGAATACGCCACGCTTCACGCCCATGACAATGGCGCTGCCGAGCAGGCCGGCAAAGGCCGGGTCGAGGCCGAAGGCGCTCTTGAAGATGGTTTCCAGCATGGCCGGTACGTGTTCGATCTGGGTGCCGATCACGTACAGGGTCACGCCGATATAGGCCAGGGTCTTGATCGGTACCAGCAGGTCGGAGACCGAAGCGATGCGCTTGATCCCGCCGATAAAGGTGATGGCCAGCAGCACCGCCAGGACGATACCGGTGTGTTGTGGGTTGAAGTCAAAGGCGTTCTGCAGCGAGTGGGTCACGGTGTAGGACTGCAGGCCGATGAACGCGAAGCCGTAGGTGACCAGCAGCAGAACGGAGAAGACTATCGCCATGCCTTTGAGCTTGAGCCCGTGCTGGATGTAATACGCCGGGCCACCACGGTACAGGCCGTCGCCATCGGCGCGCTTGTAGACCTGGGCCAGGGTGCACTCGAAGAAGCTGCTGGACATACCGACCAGTGCGGTCACCCACATCCAGAACACCGCACCCGGACCACCGAGGGTCACGGCGATGCCGACACCGGCAATGTTGCCTGCACCGACGCGGCCGGCGAGGCTGAGCATCAAGGCCTGAAACGAGCTGAGCTGTCCGGCGCTGCCTTTGAGGCTGTCGCGGAACACCGCGAACATGTGGAAGAAGTGACGCAGTTGAACGAAACGCGAGCGAATCGTGAAGTAGCTACCGAGCCCGACAATGAGCACGATCAGTACTTTCCCTGAGAGGAAGTCGTTGATGACTTCGAGCATGGATTTATCCTCGCTGTTTTTTGTGGGTGCAAATGCTGGATCGGAGAAACATCGTGTTACACCGGCATGCACGCGGCACGACGGGTGAGGCGAAGGTTTCGTCCCGGATCCATATCGCGGGTTTTGTTATTAGTTCGGGTTTCGCATGGGTGATGGCCTCGTTACCGACGACCGCTCACGCGAAGAGGGGCGGCACTATACCGATCAGTGGCGCGCCCGTCTGCACGGTAGTGGTGCAAGCGACGAAACGAGGTTGCTGCAAATCAAAAGATCGCAGCCTTCGGCAGCTCCTGCAGGTGCACGTCAATCCTGTAGGAGCTGCCGAAGGCTGCGATCTTGGCGGTATCGAATACACAAAGCATCTAACGTCCTGCCCGCAAAGAAGTTAAAAAAAAGGGCTCGGGGACAAAATCCCCAAGCCCTCAAAAGGTGAGAGGTGTCTAGTCCCTCGACCTGGTGAGCGGTGCTACAAGTTCGCGTCGGCTCAGGCTTTGAGCGGAACCAGACGCGGGGCAATCATGTTTTCCGGGCGCAGGATGTCGGCGAGCATGGCTTCGTCGAGCAGACCTTCTTCGCGCACCAGTTCCAGCACGCCACGGCCGCTTTCAAGGGCGATACGGGCGATGCGGGTGGCGTTTTTGTAGCCGATATACGGGTTCAGTGCGGTGACCAGACCGATCGAATGCTCGACCAGTTCACGGCAGCGCGCTTCGTTGGCGGTGATGCCGACGATGCAGTGCTCGCGCAGCATGTCCATGGCACGTTGCAGCAGGCGGATCGAATCGAGGATCTTGAAGGCGATCAGCGGCTCCATCACGTTCAGTTGCAGCTGGCCGCCTTCAGCTGCCATGGTCAGCGCCAAGTCGTTACCGATGACCTGGAACGCGACCTGGTTCACGGCTTCCGGGATCACCGGGTTGACCTTGCCGGGCATGATCGAGCTGCCTGGCTGACGCGCCGGCAGGTTGATTTCATTGATGCCGGTGCGTGGGCCGCTGGACAGCAGGCGCAAGTCGTTGCAGATCTTCGACAGCTTGACCGCGGTGCGCTTGAGCATGCCGGAGAACAGCACGAACGCGCCCATGTCGGAGGTCGCTTCGATCAGGTCGGCGGCCGGTACCAGCGGTTGGCCGCTGATCAATGCCAGACGTTGAACAGCCAGTGCCTGATAACGCGGGTCGGCGTTGATGCCGGTGCCGATCGCGGTGCCGCCCAGGTTGACTTCGGTTAGCAGTTCCGGGGCCAGCGTCTTCAGACGCGCGAGGTCTTCGCCCATGGTGGTGGCGAACGCGCGGAATTCCTGGCCGAGGGTCATCGGCACGGCGTCTTGCAGTTGGGTACGGCCCATTTTCAGGACGTGGTCGAACTCTTTGCCCTTGGCCGCGAACGCCTGAATCAGGCTGTCGAGGCTGGCCAGCAGCGCGTCGTGACCGAGCAGCAGACCCAGACGGATCGCCGTCGGGTAGGCATCGTTGGTCGACTGCGCCATGTTCACGTCGTCGTTCGGGTGCAGATACTGGTACTCGCCTTTCTCGTGACCCATTGCTTCCAGAGCAATGTTGGCGATCACTTCGTTGGCGTTCATGTTGGTGGAGGTGCCGGCGCCACCTTGAATCATGTCGACCACGAATTCTTCGTGGTAATCGCCGCGGATCAATCGCGCACAGGCTTCGCTGATGGCAGCGTGCTTGGCTTCGCTCAGGTGACCCAGCTCGC
>NZ_RAZO01000274.1:10083-14298 GCF_004307535.1 Pseudomonas sp. Sample_9 | reverse complement strand
AAGCCTTTCACCTTTGATCTGCTCACCGCCAAGGTGCGCGAGATGATCAATAGCTAAAACAACGGGCGCCGTGATTGGGGTTACGGCGCCCGTCGTTTTAATCAGGCCAGCAATTCCTGAATCTTTTCCTGCAGCACATCCAAGTCGAATGGTTTCTCGAGGATCGGTGCCTTGCTGGTGATCGGGCTGCCGGTCTCACGGATTTCCTGCGGGTAGCCGCTGATGAAAATCACTTTCAGGTCCGGTCGCAGTTTCACTGCCGGCTCGGCGATCTGCACGCCGGAGATTCCGCCCGGCAGGCGGAAATCGGTAATCAGCATGTCCAGGTGAGGTTTGCTGGCGAGGATCTCGAAAGCCTGCTCGCCGTTTTCCGCTTGCAACACGCGATAGCCCTGCCCTGACAGGTAATCTGTCAGGACCATCAAGATAACCGGTTCGTCTTCGACGACGAGTACTACATCTTGCGCATCTACGCTCATGGGAAGCCTATGTTCGGTCAATAGCTGCTGATACGACCGTGTGGTCACTCAGAGGTTGCGTCGGATATGCCGTTTTCCTGGATCGGCAGACAAACGCGAAACAGGGCGCCTTCGTTGATTTCACTTTCGACGACGATGGAGCCGCCATGGGCGGCGACGATCTGCTCGGAAATGAACAGACCCAGCCCGAGCCCGGCCACCACCGTCTTGGCGGACACCCGTTCGAACTGCTGGAAAATACGCTTCTGGTTCTCGGCGCTGATGCCGATGCCGTGGTCCTGAACTTCGACCCGCGCCTCGTCACCTTCGCGATAGACGCGCACCTGAATCGGGCTGCGACCACCGTAACGCAAGGCGTTGGTCAGCAGATTGGATACCACTTGCTCGATGCGGAACTCGTCCCAGCAACCTTCGACCGGCTCGGGCGCTTCAAAGGAAACACTGGTCTCAGCCGCTTCCATTTGCGAGGCGAAGTTCTGCAACAGGTTGCCGACCAACTGCACCAGATCGAAACGACTCGGGCGGATCGACAGTTTGCCGGTGCGGATTCGCGAAACATCGAGCATGTCTTCGATCAGGCGAATCAGGCTTTTGATCTGCCGCTCATCGCGGTCGACCATCGCCTGCATCTTGTCGAGCGTAAACGCCGAGGCGTTGTCCCGGGCCAGGTGCATCTTGCGCAGCTGGGTTTCGAGAATCAGCCCGTTGAGCGGCGTACGCACCTCATGTGCGACGATCGACATGAAGTCATCGCGCATGCGCACCGCTTGCTCGAGCTCAAGCTGAGTGCTTTGCAGTTGTTGCAGCAGCGCTTCCTGCTCGCGTCGGGCCTGCTCCAGCGCCTCGACCTGCTGCTTCATGGCTTTGCTTTGGCGATACAGATCGACGAAAACGTTGACCTTGCTCTTCACCGCATGAATGTCCAGCGGCTTGTGCAGGAAGTCCACCGCACCGCTTTCATAGCCCTTGAACGCGTAATTGAGTTCACGGCCGGCGGCGCTGACGAAGATGATCGGGATGTTCTTGGTTTTCTCGGTGCCGCGCATCAACTCGGCCAGTTCAAAGCCGTTCATGCCGGGCATCTGCACGTCGAGAATGGCCATGGCGAATTCGTGTTGCAGCAGCAGCGACAGTGCTTCGTCCGCCGACAGAGCCTTGTAGACCGTGCGATCCTCGCGCTTGATCAGCGCTTCCAGCGCCAGCAGGTTTTCTGGCAGATCGTCAACGATCAACAGTTTGGCTTGGATATTACTCAGCATGCGATTCGTTCCAGCTCGACTAGCAGACGGCCGATGCCGTGAATGGGTAGGACATGATCCGGCTGCAGAACGTTCAGTGCAGCCTGGGGCATGGTGGCGACTTGTGCATCCTCGGGGTCTTGAACAATGGTCAGGCCGCCGCAGTGCTTTACGCAGACCAACCCGCGCGCGCCATCCTGATTGGCGCCGGTCAGCAGGACGGCGGCGAGTGTCTCGCCGTAAACGTCAGCGGCCGATTCAAACAGGTAATCAATAGACGGCCGCGAATGATGCACGCGATCCTCCAGGCTCAGCGACAGGCTGCGGTCCGCTTCGACCGACAAGTGATAACCGGGCGTGGCGAAATACACCGTGCCGGCTTCAATGTCCTGCTTGTCTTCAGCTTCCTTGACCGGCATCGCCACACGGCGGGAGAACACTTCGGCCAGATGACTGCGGCGCTCTTCCGGCAGATGCAGAACGATGATGATCGGCAGCACATAGCCTCTGCGTAATGGCCCGAGCAGGGTCAGCAACGCCTCGACACCGCCTGCGGAGGCGCCGATCACGACGGCCTCGATGCGAGGCAGGCTCGGGGTGTCGTTCATGATTTGCGGTAGATCCGTTCTTGTTTGACCAACGCCTCGAACTGGCTCGAGTAGTTGGAAAAATCCAGGGTTTCCTTGCTGCCCAGCACCAGAAAGCCGCGATGCGACAACGATTCATGGAACAGCCCGAACGCGCGGTCCTGAAGCTTCTTGTTGAAGTAGATCAGCACGTTGCGGCAGGAAATCAACTGGGTTTCGGAGAACACGCTGTCGGTGGCCAGGCTGTGGTCGGCGAACGTCACGTTCTCGCACAGGCTCTTGTCGAAAATCGCGTAGCCGTAGGCTGCGGTGTAGTAATCGGCAAACGAACGCTGACCGCCGGCCTGCTGATAGTTGGCAGTGTAGGCGCGGACGTTTTCCATGGAGAAAATCCCTTGCTTGGCCTTCTCCAGCGAGCGCGGGTTGATGTCCGTGGCGTAGATGATCGTGCGGTCGAGCAGGCCTTCCTCGCGCAACAGGATCGCCATCGAATAGACCTCCTCGCCCGTGCTGCAGCCGGCAATCCAGATTTTCAGCGACGGATAGGTACGCAGGAGCGGCACCACTTCGTTGCGGATCGCCAGGAAGTGCGAAGGATCGCGGAACATCTCGCTGACCGGGATCGTCAGCAGTTGCAGCAGCTGCATGAACGCCGTCGGGTCGTGCAGGACTTTCTCTTGCAGGGCCGAGATGGTCGCGCACTCGAACTGACTCAGCGCGTGCTGCACCCGGCGCTTGATCGAAGCGCCGGAGTAGTCGCGAAAGTCGTAGCTGTATTTCAGGTAAATCGCCTCGATCAACAAGCGTAATTCGATCTCGCTGTTGCGTTCGGCCGGACTGCTGCGTTCCACTAGATGCGTTCCATTTTCGGTAACCACACACGTATCAGCGAGAACAGACGATCAAGGTCGATGGGCTTGGCCAGGTAATCGTTGGCGCCCGCTTGCAGGCAGCGCTCCTGATCGTCCTTCATGGCCTTGGCCGTCACCGCGATGATCGGCAGCTTGCGCCAGCGCGGATCCTTGCGGATTTCCATGGTGGCTTCAAAGCCATCCATTTCCGGCATCATCACGTCCATCAGCACCAGGTCGATGTCCTCGACTTCATGAAGTTTCTCAATCGCTTCGCGGCCATTACGGCCGATCACCACGACTGCGCCTTTGTGCTCCAGCGCGCTGGTCAG
The DNA here is from genome assembly GCF_004307535.1 of Pseudomonas sp. Sample_9. Lineage (NCBI taxonomy): Bacteria > Pseudomonadati > Pseudomonadota > Gammaproteobacteria > Pseudomonadales > Pseudomonadaceae > Pseudomonas > Pseudomonas sp. Sample_9. Next base: position 10,811 of record NZ_RAZO01000274.1, on the reverse strand, counting down.
GGCGAAGATGTTGCGCACATCGTCGTCCACCAGCAGCACTTTGCGACCTTCAAAGACCTTGTCGCGGCTGCGCGCGGTCTTGAGCATCTTCTGCCGTTCATGGGACAGCTGCGATTCGACTTTGTGCAGAAAGAGTGTGACCTCGTCGAGCAACCGCTCTGGCGAGCGCGCGCCCTTGATGATGATCGAGCGCGAATACTTGCGCAGCTCGGCCTCTTCGTCCCGGGTCAGGTTGCGCCCGGTGTAGACGATGACCGGCGGGAACGAGCAGATGTCCTCGGTGGACATGCGCTTGAGCAGATCGTTGCCGAGCATGTCTGGCAGCTTGAGATCGATGACCATGCAGTCGTAGATGGTCGTGCGCAGCAGCTCCAGCGCGTCCTGGGCCAGCCCGACGGCGGTGATTTCGATGTCTTCATCGCCGATCAGCCGCGCGATGCTTTCGCGTTGCAGATCGTCGTCTTCAACCAGCAGCACGCGTTTGACCTTCTGCGTCAGCTTGGCTTCGAGACGGGCGAAGACGTCCTTGAGCTCTTCGCGGGTGGTCGGTTTCACTGCGTAGCCGATGGCGCCCATGTGCATCGCCGCTTCGACGCGATCCTCGACGGAAATCACGTGCACTGGAATGTGCCGGGTTTCGGCGCGTTCTTTCAGGCGTTGCAGCACGGTCAGGCCGGAATGATCCGGCAGGCGCATGTCGAGCAGGATCGCATCCGGCACGAATTCGC
>NZ_RAZO01000274.1:0-9983 GCF_004307535.1 Pseudomonas sp. Sample_9 | reverse complement strand
CCGGAATGATCCGGCAGGCGCATGTCGAGCAGGATCGCATCCGGCACGAATTCGCGGGCCAGGTCGTAACCCTCGTCAGCACCGTGGGCGACCAGACACATGTAACCCAACTCATGGGCGAGGTCATAGAGGATGCGAGCGAAGTTGGGCTCGTCCTCCACCACCAGAATGCAACGAGTGGCAAACGGCGCCTTGTCGCGGTCATCGGCGAAGCGCGGGATGACCGCAGGAATCGCTGATGCCACCGGCACTGCAACCGCGACTGGCGCAGGCGTCACAGGTGTCGGGTGAAAGGTCAGCGGCGCGGCCGGCGTTTCGCCGAACTCGTGATACTGACGCGGCAACACCAGCGTAAACGTGCTGCCCTGCCCCGGCACGCTGTCGACGCTGATCGAACCGCCCAGCAACGTCGCCAGATCCCGCGAGATCGACAGGCCAAGGCCGGTGCCACCGTACTTGCGGTTGGTGGTGCCGTCCGCCTGACGGAACGCCTCGAAAATACTTTCCTGCTGATCTGCAGCGATACCGATACCGGAGTCCTTGACGCTGAAGGCGATGTGATCGTTCGGCTGCGCGGTAATGGTCAAGCTGACCGCGCCGTGCTCAGTGAACTTGATCGCGTTGGACAGCAGGTTCTTGATCACCTGCTCCAGACGCTGACGGTCGGTGAACAGCAAGCCCGGTGCGTCCGGCTGAACCTCGACGCTGAAGGCGAGTTTCTTGTCCGCCGCCAACGGTTCGAACATCGAGCGCAAGCCGTCGACCAGTCGATCGACACGGGTGTTTTCGGCAATCACTTCAAGTTTGCCGGCCTCGACCTTGGAAATGTCGAGAATGTCGTTGATCAGGTTGAGCAGATCGTTGCCGGCCGAATAGATCGATTCGGCAAACTTGACCTGTTCCGCCGACAAATTCTGCTGCGGGTTTTCCGCCAGCAGCTTGGCCAGAATCAGTGAACTGTTCAGCGGCGTGCGCAGCTCATGGGACATGTTGGCGAGGAATTCGGACTTGTACTTGCTCGAGCGCTGCAGTTCTTCGGCACGCTCTTCGAGCTGAATCTGCGCTTGATTCAGCTCGGTGTTTTTCTTGTCCATCGCATCGCGCTGTTCGGCGAGCTGCTCGTTGGTCTGCTCCAGCTCCACTTGCTGGGTTTCCAGATGCGCTTGGGATTCCTTGAGAATCCGCGATTGTTCTTCCAGCTCTTCGTTGGCGGTCTTCAGCTCTTCCTGCTGCACTTGCAGCTCTTCATTGAGCTGCTGGGTTTCGGCGAGCACTTCCTGCAAGCGCTGACGGTAACGCGCCGCTTCGATCGAGGTGCCGATGTTGCCAGCAATCAGTTCCAGCAGTTCGATATCGCGCTCGGACAGCGGACGCAGGAAGCCCAGTTCGATCACACCGTTGACCCGATCATCATCGCTGGTCGGCACCACCAGCACACTGTGCGGCAGGCCTGCACCGAGACCTGAGCTGACTTTGAAATAGTCGCCCGGGACCGCGTCGAGACGGATCAGGCGTGCCTGCTCTGCCACTTGGCCGACGATGCCTTCGCCGCTGTAGATCGTTTGATTGAGCTCTTCCTGCTCGCGGGAGAAACCATAAGTGGCCACGCGCTTGAGGCCGCCATGTTCTTCACGCACATAAAGCGCCGCGACGGCAGTGCCGAGGTATTGCGCGCAGAATTGCAGAATGTTGCGCCCCAGCAGGTTCAGTGTCAGTTGCCCCAGTACCTGCTCGGCCAGTTGCGTCTGGCCGTTGCGCAGCCACGCCTGCTTCTCGAGGCGTTCGGCGCTGGCCAGTTGGGCGGCGAGGTTGGCGCTGTAGTTGGTCGACAGGTTGAGCAGATCACGGCGGCCGATGTAGGCCAGCAACCCACTGATACCGACGATGAAAATCAGATAAAGGGTGATGCTCCAGATAGTGGTGCGGCGCACGTCTTCGTTACGCGTGGCGCGCAGCACCTGCTCGGTCTCGATGACGTCCTCGAACTGCTTGCGGATCTCATCGGTCAGGCGCTTGCCCCGCCCGGCCTTGACCGCGCCGCGATAGTCGCCACTGCTGCGCTGCAGATCGATCATCGACTGCGCGTAGTTGGCCCACTCCACCTGCAACGCCTGCAAACGGCGCAAACGATCGGTCTGCACCGGATTGTCGGCGGTCAGCTCCAGCAATGTATTGAGGGCGACCTCGATGCGCGGTTTGGCTATTTCATACGGGTCGAGAAAATGCTCGTCACCGCTGAGCAGATAGCCGCGCATGCCGGTTTCCAGATCAACGGTGAGTTTCACCGCTTCATTGGCGTTATTGATCACCCGGTCGGTGTGCTCGACCCATTGGATGACCGACAGCAAATAAGTGATCAGCGAGACGAAGAACACGGCGCTGAGCACGCCGACGCCCAGCGGCAGGCTGACGTTGCGACTCAGAAGTTTGCGGAACCGTTGTTCATCAACCGAGGACGGAGAGGACATGGGGCAGCCTTGTCGAACTGTTGAAAACCCGAGAGTTTGCCCCAAAACCCCGCCATGGATCCATTTTTCTCACACAAATGATGGCATTTTCCTACACACGCCTGCGCATTGGACGACGCCAACGGTTATCCTTGCCGCACCGCACTGACCTGTTCTTTTTTGTATCAGCTCGGGAACTTGTGGCTATGCGCCACTTACTCATGCAAGAGTCCGGCAAAATTCGCTTGCCCGGTATCCCCCGATTTCATTTTTCTGAGAGTCCTGCCATGTCTGCCAATGCCTCCACTATCCTTGTCGTAGAAGATGACGACATCGTGCGCATGCTCATCGTGGATGTGCTGGAGGAGCTGGAATTCACCGTGTTGGAGGCTGAAGACGGCGGCGAGGCGCTTGCGATTCTTGCGGATTCTGGTAACGCCATCGATTTGATGATGACCGACCACGGTCTGCCTGGCATGGATGGCCGCGAACTCTCTCAAAGGGCACGTCAGCTGCGCCCTGCTCTGCCCATCCTGTTCGCCAGCGGTTATGCCGAGACTATTGATGTGCCCAGCGATATGCATGTCATTGGCAAGCCCTTCTCTATTGACCAATTGCGCGACAAAGTTAAAAGCATTCTGAAATAAACCTGATAGCTGCCCGTCGCGGATGCAACTTGTCACATCCAAAAACAATCAGCAACTAACTAATACTGCCATCACTTAACCTGCCAGCTCTATCCTGAGTGATCCTTGGCCCCGTCATGCAAATAACGGAACGTTTGCCAAACACCATTCAATAAATTCAGGATAGAGCCCATGAAGTTCATTTCAGCCGACGTGGCTGTCACCGTCGACCGTAGCGCGTATGACAAACAGGAACGCGCGCTAATGGCCCGGGCACTGACCGAGGCGATTGCAGCAACCGAGCTTCACGTCTCCGCCGGCAGCTATGCGGCAAGCGCCTCGCGCCCCTCCAGTACAGTATTCAATGTGCAAGATCGTTTCATGCCTCGGGTCGTCGGCAGCAGCTTTGACGAACGTTGCGAACCAGTACGGAACGTCTTCAAAGAGATAATCAACGCGCCTGCTTTTTTGCAATTACTGCGCAAACACTCATATGCCGATGACATGCAGCTGGGGGTCAACACCGAGTCCAGGCTATTTATTGTTTATGATTCGGAATTTGAATCCCATCGGTTCAGCGTTGCTTTTGATAGTGAAGAAACAAGCGTATTCAGCGAAGAGCTCGACATGCTCGCCGAGTTGGCAGAGGACACTGGCGGCGTTATTTATTCCGGTGAAGTGATCGGCATAGAGCAATGGTTGAATTTTCACGGTTATAACTTGCCGACAACGCTTGGCGAAACCAGGGTATTGATTGAGTGGCTTGTCTTCGAACTGCCTGAACCACCCCTCTTGGGCGACTACCACGACTTGCTCCACGCTGATCAATCCTCACCGTTTCATTTATCGATCGCAGAACGCCACGTCATCACCCAGACCGTACATGAGCTGACCCGAGGTGCGACAAGCCTGTTGCAGGCAGTGGCGTTCGCCAACTTCAACCTGATCCCGGCGCAGGATATACGTGAGCATGCGGACAAGTTTCTGCAAAACTTCCTGCGTCGAAAGACTGCTCGCGCACTCGGGGTCACGTTGCACGAGCGGCTTGGCTGGCATCTGGAGGCCGATGATCCAGCCGTCCGCGATCGCCAGCTCGACGAGATAGTCCTGGCTGCGCTGATCATCGACATGCAATTGCGCTCCGATCAGCCCCTCCTCGCCGGCTATGACTTCTATCAACCGGCCAATAGCGCACGGAGCGCGGCCGAAGTACGCATCCTGTTCGAACAGCATCTGGTTGACGTCGGCCTGAGCGAGGCGCACAACGCGCCACTGGCAGCGCATCTGTTACTGGCGGGTGCGGCACCGGAGCTGCTGATTGCGCAAATCCCGCCCGGGCTGACGCTGGACAAGCCTGGCTGGGTAACAGCGCGCCAGACCGCTGCCGTCATCGAACACCTCGCGCCAGGCAGCTGCCGAGCAATGACATTTGCGCAAATCAAGGCATTTTCCGAGCTGACAGGTGTTTCCACTGACCTCGACAAATTGTACGAAGCGGTGGCAATCCCGGCGGTGGTGGACTGGGCGGTTTTGAACGGAGTCATCTCTTACCGCAGTGCCAAAGACTACGACAACGCTGCGGTGATCAAGGCTACCGCTTATTTCTCGCGCTATATGCAGGCCCTTGCCCAGTCTGAAACCGGCTTGTCCGCTACGCCCCCCGACCGGCGCAAAATCGCCTTGCAAGCGCTGGAAAAGGTCATGCCCGCCGGCCCCTACCTTGAACAGAAAGCCTTCAAAATAAAGTATTTGAGCAGTTTCGAAGAGCGCAGCTGGCTGGAAGGTCTGAAGGCTGCGCATCCGGCGGGGATTCTCAGCGAGTTCTGGGATTTGCTCGCCAGCACCACCGGCAACAACGAATATGCAATCAACGGCCTGCTGCGCCTGCGCCTGTCGATTCTCGATCTGTACCTTTCCGGGGACCTGGTCGAAAACGGAAAACTCTCGGACAAATTCAAGCCCCGCGACAGTTTCCGCGCTCCAGCCGGTGCCTTTGCCCGCCTCGGCGAACTGCAATCGCCGTCGCAACTGTTTGATCAGGCATTCGATGGTTACTACCGGAACGTGCGCGAGGGCTTGTCGTCCCTGATCAAAATGGCGATCACGCAAATGCCGGAGGACGATCGCCTCGCCTTGACCCGCGGCAAAACAACCCTCTACACCGTCCGCAAAGAAGTCAATCCGCTGAATCCGAATCAGGAAACGCAAATCCAGCGGGATGAAGCCCATGGGCGTTACGGGATCATTCTCTGCTGCGGCAACGGTGATCAAATCCGCGCTTACGAGCTGTTCACGTTGCGCGGCGTTTGTCGCGAGCGCCCCGATCTGGCGCTCAAGTTGCAAAGCACCGGCCTCATCCATCAACGTCCGACCCTCTCGTATACCGGTAGCAAGTACGACTTCCAGGACAAGAACAAAGCGAGCCAGTGGCCTCTTGATTACGCCGCCTATCGCGAGGGCAGCGAATCACGCCCGGGCATGACCTCCAAAGTGGTGGTGGAAAAGCTCTGGCAGTTGCAACTCGACGCGACTGATGTGCGGGCGGTCGCGCTGTTTTTTTCAGCGCAACTGGATGCGATCGCCGAGTGCGTACTGGACAACCATCCTGTCGCCAGCCGCGAAGAGTTGTATGCAGCACTGGATGTGCGCAACGGCCTGGAAGAATGGCGCACCACCAGGGAAACCATCGAAAACCTGGCAATCAACGTCATCGTGCCATTCAAACAATGCGTTGAAGACATCCGCTCCGGACGCACCGACCGCGTCTCCGAAGGTATTGGTGGCTGCGTTCTGGATGGCCTGTCGGTGATCGGCCTGCTGGTTGGTCTTGGCGCGTCGGCAGCGAGCATCCTCGCCAAGACCGGGTCGACCACCCTTAAACTGCTGAAAGTCGCCAAAGCTGTCGCTCGTGCGGCGGTGTCGTTGGCCAACCCCCTCGATGGCGTGCCCGCCCTCGCCCGCAAAGGCTTTCAACTGGCCAGGCGCGGCGTCGTGTTTGCCGGAGCCAGCGCGCTCGATGCCGCGCACACCGCCAGCGTGCAATTGAGGAGATTGATGCATGGCGCCGACGGTCATGACTGGATCAGGCTCTCCCCCACCCGCGATGTGTATCAGGCGACGTGGCGAGGGGTCGATGCGCTTGGCGAGGGAGTCGATATCGCGGTGCTCGAGCGCAACCAGCACTGGCACGCGCTGAACATCCGCACCGGCGGTGCCTGGGGCCCGCGCCTGAAACTACTCGACCTGGGCAACTTCGCACCGTTGAAGCGTCTGCTCGGCCGCTTCAAGCCGTTCAGTTACACCCGTGGCTATCTGAAAAAAGCCATTCCCGTGGCGCGCAGCAAGCTGGACAATTCCATCAGCGCGCTGATGGAATTGTCCTCCAACGACGACATTCCCGCAGTGCTCAGGCATGTGTTCGGCAATGATTCCGATGAAGTGGTTGAACATGTGTCCAAGCACCTGCGCGCCATGCGCAGGGATCTGGAATCGATCAGTTTCAGCAACGTCACCTTCCGCCCGCATCAACCCGGCGTGATTGCATCGCTGTCGCCACCGGCCTACAAGCGCTGGAAGACGGCGCTGCGCACCGGCAAGACCATCGATGAATCCGCCGGCAAGTTTCTTTCGATCTACCCGGACAATCTCGATGAGTTCTACAAGTTGTCCCGCTACGACGACGGTAGCGTCGCCGACGTACTCATCCATGAAATGTCCCACGGTGGCCCGGACACCCTTGATCTGTATTACGGCCAGGTGTACCCCGATTTGTATCATGCGGAATTCGATGCGGTCGGTTTGCTGGAGCTGGCCCGAGATGCGCGAAAGGCTCACCCGGACAACCTGATCAATCCGCACCACGCGCTGGCGTACAGACCGGGTTTCGTCCAGTTCGACCAGATGAAGGCGAGTCTGCCGAAACTGGTCCAGAATCACCCCGCGCTGGCCAATGCGGAGTCCTACATGCTTGCGGTGTCCCTGCTCGATCAAGCGCACACCCGCCCGGCCATATTGAGCTTCAATATCAAGACTATCGAATATGCCGTGAGCAAGACCGCTGCTGGCAAGTTCCTGCAAGGGCCGCTGCTGCTAAATCTCGCCAAACCAGTCAACTGAACGCGCAAACGATCGGCGGTGAAAGGGCTACAGGGTGCGTTTCAATCACTTCGCTGTGGTTTAATTACGCCCTTTTTTCCATGGGTCAGAGGATCAGTCGTGAGCCATTCGTGTACCACCAGAGTTCTGGTCATCGGCTACGTCTGGCCAGAACCGCGTTCGTCGGCGGCCAGCGGGCATGTCATGCAGATCCTCGAAACGTTTCTCGAGCAAGGCTGGGACATCACGTTCAGCAGCCCGGCCGGCCCGGGTGAACACAAGGCTGACCTCGCATCGCTGGGCATTCGCGAAGTGCCGATCGAGCTCAACAACAGCAGTTTCGATACGTTCATCAGCGAGTTGGCACCGGATATCGTGCTGTTCGACCAGTTCATGATGGAAGAACAGTTTGGCTGGCGTGTGGAAAAAAACTGCCCGGATGCCCTTCGTATTCTGGAGACCTCCGATCTGCAAAGTCTGCGTCATGCGCGCCATCAGCGCCTGAAGGACCGGCTCAAAAGCAACGACGAACAGACTGATTTCAGCGAACTGTTTTCCCCGGCATTGCACGAAGAATTCCAGCTGATGGCGGGTACCGATCTGGCCAAACGGGAAATCGCCGCGCTGTATCGTTGCGACCTGAACCTGATGATTTCCGAAGTCGAAATCGATTTGCTGGTGCAGGAGTTCGGCGTGCCCCGCCAGATTCTGCACTGGTGTCCGTTGATGATAGATATTCCGGCCACGGCGCCGCGTGGTTTCGCCGAGCGCGCGCATTTCCTCAGCATCGGCAACTTCCGCCACGCGCCGAACTGGGATGCCGTGCTCTGGATGAAAACCACCCTCTGGCCGTTGATCCGCGCGCGCTTGCCACGCGCGCAACTGCACATCTACGGGGCCTACACGCCCCCCAAGGCGACTGCTTTGCACAACCCGGCTCAAGGTTTTCACATCATGAACTGGGCCGAAGATGCGCTTGAGGTGATGTCTGCAGCACGGGTCTGCCTCGCGCCACTGCGCTTCGGCGCGGGAATCAAGGGCAAACTGGTCGATGCCATGCTCTGCGGCACCCCGAGTGTGACCACACCGACTGGCGCCGAAGCCATGCACGGCGACAGTCCCTGGCCCGGAGCGGTTGTCCTTGACGCGAACACGTTCGCCGAACAGGCGGTGCAGTTGCACGAAGATCCGTCACGCTGGCAGCAGGCGCAGGTTCTGGCTGAAGCACTGTTGCAACAACGCTACCAGCGCAATGTGCACGGCCCTCTTCTCATCAACAGGATCAACGATTGCCGACAACATTTGGCACAACTTAGAAACGACAACTTTACCGGTGCCATGTTGCGTCATCACACGCTCAAAAGTACCCAATACATGGCTCAATGGATTGAAGCCAAGAACCAGTTACATTCTACGGAGCGGTAGTCACAGCCCATACACGACTTGCATTGAAAGCAAACTATCGCGATAAACCGAATATGCCTATAACCATCCTGCGCGCAAAACTTTCATTAACGATCTGGCAGGATGTTCAACATGCAAGACCAAGATACTTTTCAAACTCATCAATGGATGGCTGATTCTCCACTACTCGACAAACTTTCGTTATTCGAGATGACCCTGCCCGGCGCACATAACGCCGGGTGTGACTGGGAAGCCTCCTACGCTTTGATTCCCGGCAAAAACTGGCTCGCCTGTCAGGACGTGTCCTTTTATTCGCAATTGAATCGCGGTGCTCGCGCACTTGACCTGCGCCTCATTTACAACAGCGAGGCAAACCATCTGGGGAGATTTCGCTTCCATCACAATGGCTATACCTCTTCGCGAACTCTTGAAGACCTCGTCAGGGATCTGAAGGGATTTCAGGAACGGAGCCGGAATGAATTTATCGTTCTCGACTTTCATGAACTTTCCAGCGTCAACGACCCATTCAATCATGCGCAATTCAAATCAGCTTTGCTGGAACAGCTTGGGGAGCGAATCATTCCCACCGAAAACCTGCATCTGACACTTGGCCAGCTCAAAGCCATCAATCCATTGCAACGCATCATGGTGGCCGCGCCGATGACCTGGGAAACGCAGGAATCCCGTTTCGAAAGTCCGATCCAGCACAAATGGATCGGGCAGACTCAAGTCAACACCACGGATCTGCATGGCTATATCAAGGGTGTTCTAAGCAACCCCGTCAGCACACGCCGCCCATGGTCATTATCGGCAACCAGCTTCACCCTCGGTGGACCTCAGCGAATCCTCGACAGCCTTGACGAATGGTTTGACCCAGGTAAGACCGACTGGGCGCGCAAGTGCAATATCATCAATTTCGATTTCATCAAAAACTCGAACATTGTGCGCTTTTGCCAAATGGCCAACTTGCAAAAGGCTCACGACAAGCCCAGCTAAGCGCGGTACCCAGCCACGATCAGGTGGAAGTGGCACAAATGTCGGAAAACGAGGCATCATCGCGCAGCAATAATAAAAAAGTGCCCCGTCATGACTCGAACCGCTCGCGTGACCGACCCCTCTTACGAGTTGATGGATGACCATAACGGTTTATCCATCATCTATCGCCAGCACGGCTTTCCGTGCCCGCTGGTGCGCTGGCATTTCCACAAGGAATACGAACTGCACCTGATCGTCGCCAGCTCCGGCAAGGTGTTCATCGGCGACTACATCGGTAATTTCTATCCCGAGACGCTGTTTCTGACCGGTCCGAACTTGCCGCACAACTGGATCAGTCAGGTCGCCGAAGACGAAGTGGTCGAGAAGCGCGACATGCTGGTCAACTTCACCGACGAACTGTTCGAGAGCGGCCATC
>NZ_RAZO01000133.1:0-14306 GCF_004307535.1 Pseudomonas sp. Sample_9 | reverse complement strand
CGTCGCTGAACGCGCCAATCGAACCGAGCCGCTTCGGCGTGTTCCGGATGTGATGTTTTTTTGTGGGAGCGAGCCTGCTCGCGAATGCGCTCTGTCAGGCAGCGGATAGATCGACTGATACCCCGCTTTCGCGAGCAGGCTCGCTCCCACAAGAACCGTGGAGACGGATGAATATGAGCGACTTCAATACCCTCGAACTGCAAAACGACCCACGCGGTTTTGCGACCTTGTGGCTCAACCGCGCCGAGAAAAACAACGCCTTCAACGCCGAGATGATCCGCGAACTGATCCTCGCCCTCGACAAGGTGGCCAGCGATTCGAGCCTGCGTTTCCTGCTGCTGCGCGGGCGCGGCAAGCATTTCAGTGCCGGTGCCGACCTGGCGTGGATGCAGCAATCAGCGGAACTCGATTACCACACCAACCTTGACGATGCCCGCGAACTGGCCGAGCTGATGTACAACCTCGCCAAGCTGAAAATCCCCACTCTGGCTGTGGTTCAGGGCTCGGCGTTTGGTGGCGCGCTGGGCTTGATCAGTTGCTGTGACATGGCGATCGGCGCCGATGACGCGCAGTTCTGCCTGTCGGAAGTACGCATCGGCCTGGCACCGGCCGTGATCAGCCCGTTCGTGGTGCAGGCGATCGGCGAGCGCGCGGCGCGCCGCTATGCGCTGACTGCCGAGCGCTTCAGCGGGCAGCGGGCGCGGGAGATCGGCTTGCTCGCCGAAAGCTATCCTGCGGCTGAACTGGAGCAACAGGTTGAGCAGTGGGTCGACAATCTGCTGCTCAACAGCCCCGCCGCCATGCGCGCCAGCAAGGACTTGCTGCGTGAAGTCGGCAACGGCGCGCTGACCCCGGCCCTGCGTCGTTACACGGAAAATGCCATCGCGCGAATTCGCGTCAGCGCCGAAGGTCAGGAAGGCTTGCGCGCCTTTCTGCAAAAACGCCCGCCGAACTGGCAAGCCGCATCCACCAAGGAGTCGCGTTGATGAGCGCACCTGTGATTACCACCCTGTTGGTGGCCAACCGCGGCGAAATCGCCTGCCGCGTGATGCGCACCGCCAAGGCACTGGGCCTGACTACCGTCGCCGTGCACAGCGCCACCGACCGCGATGCGCGGCACAGCCGGGAAGCCGATATACGTGTTGATCTTGGCGGCAGCAAAGCCGCTGAGAGTTATCTGCAAATCGATAAATTGATCGCCGCCGCCAAGGCCAGCGGTGCCCAGGCGATTCATCCCGGCTACGGTTTCCTCTCGGAGAACGCTGGATTCGCCCGCGCCATCGAAGCCGCCGGGCTGATCTTCCTCGGCCCGCCCGCCGCGGCCATCGATGCGATGGGCAGCAAATCCGCCGCCAAGGCGCTGATGGAAAAGGCTGGCGTGCCACTGGTGCCGGGCTATCACGGCGAAGCGCAGGACCTCGACACCTTCCGTGAAGCCTGCGAACGCATCGGTTATCCGGTGCTGCTCAAGGCCACTGCGGGTGGTGGCGGCAAAGGCATGAAAGTCGTCGAGGATGTCAGCCAACTGGCTGAAGCCCTCGCCTCGGCGCAGCGCGAAGCGCAATCGTCGTTTGGCGACTCGCGGATGCTGGTGGAAAAGTATTTGCTCAAGCCACGTCACGTGGAAATTCAGGTGTTCGCCGATCAGCACGGCAACTGCCTGTACCTCAACGAACGCGACTGCTCGATCCAGCGTCGGCACCAGAAAGTCGTCGAAGAAGCCCCGGCGCCGGGCCTGACGCCCGAGTTGCGCCGGGCAATGGGCGAAGCGGCTGTGCGTTCGGCGCAGGCGATCGGTTATGTCGGCGCCGGCACCGTGGAGTTTTTGCTGGATGCGCGCGGCGAGTTTTTCTTCATGGAGATGAACACGCGGCTGCAAGTCGAGCACCCGGTGACCGAAGCAATCACCGGGCTCGATCTGGTCGCCTGGCAGATTCGCGTCGCCCGTGGGGAAGCGCTGCCGATCACCCAGGCGCAGGTGCCGCTCAACGGTCATGCGATTGAAGTGCGCTTGTATGCCGAAGATCCGGCGAATGATTTCCTGCCGGCCACCGGGCGTCTGGACTTGTACCGCGAATCGGCGCAGGGACCGGGGCGGCGGGTAGACAGCGGCGTTGAGGAAGGTGACGAGATCTCGCCGTTCTACGATCCGATGCTCGGCAAACTGATTGCCTGGGGTGAAGATCGCGAACAGGCGCGCTTGCGTCTGTTGAGCATGCTCGACGAGTTTGCGATTGGCGGGCTGAAGACCAACATCAATTTCCTGCGCCGGATCATCGCGCATCCGGCGTTTGCGGCGGCAGAGCTGGATACCGGGTTTATTCCGCGCTATCAGGAGCAATTGCTGCCAGCGTCAGGCACGCTGAGCGACGAGTTCTGGCAAGCGGCGGCGCAGGCGTTTGTGCAGAGTTTGCCGAAGCGTGCGCGGGCGGATGATCCCGCCTCCCCCTGGTCTTGCAGCAGTGGTTTGCGCGCAGGCTTGCTGGCGCAAATCACCGTGCATTTGAGCTGCGAGGGACAGGATCGCGCGTTGACCTTGAAAACTGCGGCCCATGCAAAACTGCTGGGCGAGGCGCTGACCATCGAGCATGACGGCGTCCGCCGCACATTGCGGGCGATTCGTCAGGGTGGCGCGTTGTATCTGGAATGGGACGGCGAATTACGGCGCATCGAAGCGTTCGATCCGATCAGTGCCGTCGAAGCCAGCCACAGCCATCAGGGCGGTCTGACCGCGCCAATGAACGGCAGCATCGTGCGCGTGCTGGTCGAAACGGGACAGTCGGTTGAGGCCGGGGCGCAACTGGTGGTGCTTGAAGCCATGAAGATGGAACACAGCATCCGCGCGCCGCACGCCGGTGTGATCAAAGCGCTGTATTGCCAGGAAGGCGATATGGTCAGCGAAGGCAGCGCTTTGGTTGAACTGAAAGAGGGATGAAATAAAAGGATCGATCCTGGCCTTGAGCGAGGATCGATCCGTTCAGTAACGCGCCGTCGCCTGAACCACCACGCCGATAATCCGGCATTCATCGGTGAGCAGGGTTTTCGGCCAGGTTGGATTGAGCGGAACCAGGTAACGCTGGCCGGCCTGTTCGTCGAGTTTGCGGAAAATCGCTTCTTCGCTGTCCGGCCACTGGGCGATCACCAGTTTGCCAGGCACTGCCTCCAACTCCGGATCGACCAGAATCAGCATGCCCTCGGCAACGCTCTGACCGCTCGGCGCGGTCATCGAATCCCCCGTCACCGTCAGCCAGAACGCCGCACCGCCGCGAGCATGGTAATCCGTGAGTTCGAAGCGCTGCTTCGCTGATGCTCCGGGATAGCTAGCCGCGGCGTCACGCACTTCGCACGGCGCACGCCAATCGCAGACCGGATAACGGAAGTACGGGTTGTACTTCTGCGCCAGCGGCATCTCGTCTTCCGGCGTCGCCTGCGGTTCGCGGATCACCAGGACGACTTCGAGGAAGTCCATTCCCAGCGCCTTGAGCACACGGTTCATTTCGGTAACACCGGGTTCGCGACGCTTGTTCAGCCAATGACCGATCCCGCCCTGGGACATGCCGACGCGCTCTCCGAGCTCTGTTTGAGTGACTTTGAGTTCACTCATCTTGGCCTTGACCAACTCAATCCATTTATCCATGTGCCGCACCTTACGCGGACGTCTTCGACCGGCAAAACACATATTGTAGTATTTAAATTCTGGTCACAAATACACGCGGTACTATCCTAGGGAAACGGACTTTCAATCGAACATGGAGTGACGTTTCATGATGAACATCAGCAGCAAAGACCTGCCCGATCTGCATATCGACACCAGCTTCACCTCGCCTCAGGGCAATGCCGCCGCACAGCGCGCTCTCGACTACTACTTGAAACCGACTGTTTCGAAATCCGAGACGGACGAACGTTTCTTCGATGTCAAAAACCATCTCAGTGGCGAGGAAGCACTGGTGCACGCCTCGGACTTGTTGCGATGTGCGGCCGCCACCGCGTTCAAGGCGGCAGAAAACCTGCAGGGCACCAGTCGCGATCTGGCCTTTTCGGTGGTGCACATGGTGGATATGGCACGGGCGATGGTCGACCATTCGATCGACAACGACGAAGTCACGGCGAACAAGGTGCGGGCGGACAGGAAAGAATTTTCCCATCGTGCAGATAAAAACGTTTGACTTGCAAATGATAATGATTATTATTGCAAGCAGCTGGTCGCGAGATCAGTCGATGGACCAGAGACCTTAGGTCGGTCTTCTGGACTATCTCCTCATCAGGCTAATCACGGTTTTTGACCCGGCTTTTTGCCGGGTCTTTTTTTGCCCGTTTTTCGGGCTTGTGTCTTCAGGCTAATGAAGTCTTTGAGTGCTGCAAATTCGATGGCGCGGATAATATCAAAAGAATATTGATTGGCAAGCCGAGCCCGGCCACATTGGGCCAAACAATGGCAATCAGCACTTGAGAATCAATCGCATAGCCTCTAAGCTGCTGGCGCGTCACGGAAGACGCCCCCCCGCTACACCCGCAATTCCCCTCGGTTTCACCCCAGCCTGCGTGTAGAGTACCGGTCATAAAAATCCTGCTCTGGAAGCGATTATGACCGTGGCCAAATCTTCGTTCGACATCAGCGCCAATTTCGACAGCGGCAATATCCAAGTCATCGACATCAGCAACCCGCTCAATCCGGTCCTGGCCATCCGCCCGGACACCCGCAGCGCTCATTTTCAGTGGTTCCACTTCAAGGCCAGCGGCCTGCATGTGCATCAGGAACACTGGTTTCGTCTGGTCAACGCCAGCCAATCGACCTACAGCAAAGGCTGGCCGGGCTATCAGGCGGTGGCATCGTATGATCACGTCAACTGGTTCCGCATCCCCACCAGCTTCGAAGGCGACAGCCTGCGCTTCTGCCTCGAAGCCGAACAGACCCACGCCTGGTTCGCCTATTTCGAACCCTACAGCCGCGGCCGCCACGACTGGTTGATCGAGCAAGCGCTGAGCAAGGCTGGCACCGAATTGCTGGCGACCGGCAAAAGTGTCGAGGGCCGCGACATTCAGCTACTGCGCAAAGGCACCGGTGCCGAAGGCCAGCGCAAGATCTGGATCATCGCCCAGCAGCATCCGGGCGAGCACATGGCGGAATGGTTCATGGAAGGCGTGATTGAGCGTCTGGAGCGCCATGACGACCCGATTCTGAATAAACTGCTGGCGAGCGCCGATCTGTATCTGGTGCCGAACATGAACCCGGATGGCGCCTTCCACGGCCACCTGCGCACCAATGCCATGGGCCAGGACTTGAACCGGGCCTGGCAGAACGCGAGCCAGGACATCAGTCCGGAAGTGCTTTTCGTCCAGCAGCAGATGGAAAAATATGGCGTCGATGCGTTTATCGACGTGCACGGCGACGAGGAAATCCCCCACGTCTTTACCGCCGGCTGTGAAGGTAATCCTGGCTTTACACCGCGCATCGAAAAGCTTGAAGAGCATTTCCGCAGCCATCTGAAGCACACCACCAAAGACTTCCAGACCACCTACGGCTACACCCGCGACGAACCGGGACAGGCCAACATGACCCTGGCCTGCAACAGCGTCGGGCAGAAATTCGACTGCCTGTCGCTGACCCTGGAGATGCCGTTCAAGGACCACGACGACCACCCGGACAAGATCACCGGCTGGTCGGGCAAACGTTCGAAGCAATTGGGCAAGGACGTGCTGACCACCCTCGCCGACATGGTCGACACCCTGCGCTGATCCCCTCCTCTGTAACGACAAAAGATCGCAGCCTGTCTGCGATCTTTTGCTTTAACGGCTCAGCCGCGATCACGCCCGCGCAACATGCTGTCGAGCACTTCGTCACGACGCACCCAGCCATGAAACAGCGCCGCCGCCAAGTGCAGCAGCACCGTCAGAAACAGCAGATAGGCCAGATAGCCGTGCGACTTGCGCAGCAACGCAAACAGTTGCGCATCGGCCGGCACAATCGACGGCAGATGCAGCGACGCCGTGAGCATCACCGGCTCGCCCGAGGCACTGATCATCGCCCAGCCAAGCAGCGGCAACACCAGCATCAACGCATACAACAAGACGTGGGAAGCCTTGGCTGCCAGCACCTGCCAGCCCGGCAGATCATCCGGCAGCGGCGGTTGGCGCGTGGTGAAGCGCACCAGCAGGCGCACGATCACCAGCGCCAGAATCGCGATGCCCAGCGGCTTGTGCAGATGAATCAGCCATTCATGGCGAGACGACACCGAAGTGACCATTCCCGCACCGATGAACAACATGGCGATGATCATCAGCGCCATCAACCAGTGCAGCAGGCGCGCCAGCAAAACGAAATGCGTCGGTTGCTTGTTCATGGACGAGCCTCCTGTTTGGCGGCGGGCAACTGGCTGACTTCGCTGGTGCGACGCAGGTAGGAATCGGCATAGCCGGCAGAACGCGCGGCCAGCAGTGGATCTTCCGAGCCTTGAATCCCGGCCGGCAGCACCAGCGGGTCGTAGTTGATGTCGCGGCATTCACCGCTGAGCTGTGGCTGGGTTTTCTCCAGCACCAACGTCCCGGCGTTCAGCACTTTGCGATTTGCGGGCCAGGTCTTGCTGGCATCGTTGACCGGGTCGTCGGCGTTGGCCAGGGTGATGTTCAACTGGAAGCGCAATGGTGCGGCGGCCAGGCGTTGCACCAGATCCTTCTCGAGAAAGTCCGCGCCTTCAGGGGCCGTGGCACCTGTTGCGTCCTGCGCCAACGGGGTCATGCTCCAGCGCACGGCCTGCTTTTTACCGTTGCCATCGACCAGATAGAACGCATTGATGCTGTTATAGGTTTCGGTCGCGTAGCTGGCCGAAGGCTTGGCGGTCTTTACCCACGTCAAGAACGGCACGGCTTCCGGGTGTGCAGCGAAGAACGCCGGCACCTTCGTCGGGTCGGGCTTGCCAGTGGCTGGATCCGGCGACTGCGCCTGCTGCAATTGGTAGAACGCTTCAGGCGTGCCCACCGGAAACACCGGCATGCTGTTCATGCCGGTGCGCCATTGCTGACCGTTCGCCTGGGTGAAGCGCAGCGCCAGACTGCGGATTGGCACGGCGCTGTCCGGCGCATAGGGATTGCCGGCCGGCAAGGCGAAACGCCCCACCACCGGCGTCTGCGGCAGGTTGAACACTTGCGCGGTGGAGAACGCGCGCGCCTCGCCGCTGCTTTCGAAATGGCCGATCACGCACACGCCCTTGGCGTGATTGCGACGAAAGCCGGGATGCACGCCGTTGTTTTTCTCCAGCACATCGACCAGCGCTTTTGGCGTCAGTCGTTGGGGGTCAAGGTTGCCATGCACGTAGGCAAACGCTCCGGCCACGGCGGCGACGATTACGCCAATGGCGCCCAGACGCAAGACCAGACTCGCGGCGCTCAGTGGCTGGCGCGGCGGCCTGCCGGGCGGTGCAGCGTTGGGGGACGAGCGATCAACCATGAATATCTCCAGGCCATCGGCCACAAGTGGAAAGAGTCAGCAAGACGCACCCCGTCCGGGTTTATTCCACGGCGCGGTATTTATTTTTGCGCACGGGGAATAACCTGCGCTGACGGGCGTCTTCCTAGTCCACAGCGTAGCGACCAGCAGAAATTCATGAGCGAATTCGACGAACAGTTGAGAGAAATCATTCCCAGATTGCGCCGTTTTGCCGTGTCGCTGACGCGCAACAGCAGCAGCGCCGATGATCTGGTCCAGGCCAGCCTCGAGCGGGCGCTGTCGGCGTGGGGCGAGAAACGCGCCGAGGGCGACTTGCGCGCCTGGCTGTTCGCAATTCTCTATCGGCAATTTCTCGATGCGCACCGTCGTTCGCGGCGCTATGCGCGGATGCTGGAATTTTTCACCGGTCGCGACGATGCCGAACCCTCGGTGGAACGCACCGTGATTGCCCAGTCGACCCTGCAAGCCTTCGAACGCCTGCCCACCGAACAGCGCGCTCTGCTGCTGATGGTCTCGGTGGAAGGCCTGTCCTATAAAGAGGTCGCCGAGATCCTCGGCGCCCCGATCGGCACCGTGATGTCGCGCCTGTCCCGCGCCCGCCAGGCCTTGCGCCAACTCAGCGACGGCGAAATCAGCAGCCCTTCCTTGCGGATACTCAAATGATCAGCCTGCCTCCCAGCGAACGTGATTTGCACGCCTACGTCGACCACCAGCTCAGCGACGCCGATCGGCGCGTGCTCGAGACCTGGCTGGCCAGCCACCCCGAAGAAGCGGCGCAGGTGCGCGCCTGGCAACGCGATGCTCAACAGTTGCGCGCAGCGCTGAGTGGCGCGTTGCAGCAACCGGCCAATCCGGCGCTCGACCCGATGATGATTCGCCAGCGCCGCCGCCAGCAGTCCCGTCGCCACCTGGCCAGCGCGGCGGTGTTGCTGATTGCCGTGAGCATTGGCGGTTTCAGTGGCTGGCAGGCGCGGGAAATGACCCTGGCGCGCCCTGCGCAACTGCCGATGACTGACGCGTTGCAAGCCTATCGCCTGATCGCCCAGCAAGGCGTACTGCCCGCCGATTACAAGGTCGACAGCGACGGCGACATGCAGCGTTGGCTCGACCGCTACTTCAGCGGTGCCGGGCGCTTGCCGGACTTGAAAGCAGCCGGATTCGAGCCGGTCAGCGGGCGCTTGCTCAGCACCGATGAAGGCGCGGCGGCGATGGTGATGTATGAGGATGGCAGCGGTCACAAGGTCAGTTTCTACCTGCGTCCGCCAGGGCCGAAAAACACCCTGCTGCCGCGTGGCTCGCGCAGCGATGGCGATCTGCAGGCCGATTACTGGTCAGGGCCGGGCTACAACTATGCGGTGGTCAGCCCGACCGACTCGCCGGCGGCAGAGTTGCTCAAGCAATCGCCACCGTTCTGAAATCCGCCTCTGGTAGGAGCTGACGAGTGCAACGAGGCTGCGATCTTTTGATCTTGGGTTGCCGCCAAAAGATCGCAGCCTCGTTGCACTCGTCAGTTCCTACAGGGGGACCGTGCACATATTTCATGGAGCCAGCCCCTGAGCTCTGGTTACACTTGGGCCACCGCTCCCGGTGGAGTCGGTCCAATCAACCAGGAGCCTGTCCCGCGTGCCCGCCCGACCGCCGAAACGATCACGACTGAGCCAACGCTGGCCGTTGCTGCGCCGCCTGTTCGGCAAAGGCCTTCCCGCCAGCGCCGGGCACGATGCTCATGCCGCGAGCATCCGCGATTACTTCCGCGACAAGGCCCACAGTCAGGGTTACACCCTCAGCCGCAGTCAGCAGCAAGTCATCGACTGCATGGCGCAGCAAGCCAGCGTGCTGCTCGGCGACAGCGGCCACACCCCGCCGAGCCTGTATCTTTACGGCGCCGTCGGGCGCGGTAAGAGCTGGTTGCTCGACGGTTTCTTCCAGGCACTGCCGATCACGCGCAAACGCCGCCTGCATTTCCATCAGTTCTTCGCTCGGTTGCACGACGGCATGTTCCGTCATCGCCAGGAGGAAGACGCGCTGGAAATCACCTTGGACGAACTGCTGGAAGATTGCCAGGTGCTATGTTTCGACGAATTTCACGTGCATGACATCGGCGACGCGATGCTGATCACGCGACTGTTCAAGGCCCTGTTCAAACGGCAGATCATGCTGCTGGTGACCTCCAACTATGCACCCGAGGGCCTGCTGCCCAATCCGCTGTATCACGCGCGCTTCAAACCGGTGATCGAGCTGATCAACACGCGCATGCAAGTGATGGAAGTCGGCGGCGCCCACGACTACCGCACACTCAACCGCCAGCACACGCATCAAGTGTTTACCCAAGGACATTACGTCTGGCCGGCGACGGCAGCTCAACGTCAGACTCTGGACCTGCCACCAGCCGACGCGCCTGCCCTGGCCCTCGAAGTTGGCAAGCGCCAGCTTCAGGCCCGTTTTTGCCAAGGCCGGCGAGTCGCGTTCACCTTCAACGATCTGTGTGAACAGCCAACAGCAGTGATGGATTATCTGCAACTGTGCCAGCGTTTCGACCAGTGGATCATCGATGACCTGCCGCAGCTCGGCGAGTGTCCGATCGCCGTGCAGCAGCGCTTCATCAATCTGATCGACGTGCTCTACGATCAGGACAAACACCTGACCCTGCTCGGCCAGTTGCCGCTGGGTCAGAGCCTGGAAGGTCACGCCATTGACCTGGCGCGCACGCGCAGCCGGTTGGGGCAATTGCAGGAAATCCACGAACCCAACTGACTCCCTACCCTTTGAGAGCGAGCCCTGTGGGAGCGAGCCTGCTCGCGAAAGCGGTATGTCAGTCAGAATTCATTTAACTGATACACCGCTTTCGCGAGCAGGCTCGCTCCCACAAGGTCCCGGGACAACTCAAAATCCGTTCAGCATCCGCTTTACCGCTATCATGTCGCCCATTCCAGCGCCCCCCGCGTCGCTCCACCGATCAATAGCGAAACCAGACATGCACACCCTTGCTCAACTGCGCGCCGGCGAGCTGTCAGGCATTACCCGCCTCGACCTGTCTTGCGGGCTGACTGAATTCCCCCGCGAAGTTTTCCAACTGGCCGACACGCTGGAAGTGCTCAACCTCAGCGGCAACGCGTTATCCAGCCTGCCCGCTGACCTGCATCGCCTGACCCGCCTGCGCGTGCTGTTCTGCTCCGACAACCAGTTCAGCGAACTGCCGGCGTGCCTCGGCCAGTGCACCGCGCTGACCATGGTCGGCTTCAAGGCCAACCGCATCGTCACTGTGCCCGGTGCCGCCCTGCCGCCGCAGCTGCGCTGGCTGATCCTCACCGATAACCGCATCGAAAGCCTGCCCAGCGAACTCGGTGAACGCCCCGCTTTGCAGAAGCTCATGCTCGCCGGCAATCGCCTGCAAACGCTGCCAGACTCCCTGCGTCACTGCCATCGGCTGGAATTGCTCCGCATCGCTGCCAATCAACTCAGCGAACTGCCGCAGTGGTTGCTGACCTTGCCGAGCCTGACCTGGCTGGCCTACGCCGGCAATCCGCTGGAGACCGAAGCCGATGCCGCTGCACTTGAGGCCACGCCGCTGATCGACTGGTCGGCGCTACGCCTTGAACAGCAACTGGGCGAAGGCGCTTCCGGGGTGATTTCCCGGGCAGTCTGGCAGCGCGACGACGGCACGGCGCAGGTGGTTGCGGTGAAGCTGTACAAAGGCGAGATGACCAGCGACGGCTCGCCGTTGCATGAGATGAACGCCTGCATCACCGCAGGCTTGCACCCGAACCTGATCCGCGTCGAAGGGCGCATCAGCGGCCATCCCGATCAACAGCAGGGGCTGGTGATGCAACTGATTGATCCGAGCTTCGGCAATCTCGCCGGTTTGCCCAGCCTGGCCTCGTGCTCGCGGGATGTTTATGCCGAAGATTGCCAGTTCTCCGCGGACGTTGCCCTGCGCGTCGCCAAAGGCATCGCCTCAGCGGCCGAGCACCTGCACCGCCAAGGCATCACCCACGGCGATCTGTATGGCCACAACATTCTGTTGAACGATCGTGGCGATTGTCTGCTCGGGGATTTCGGCGCGGCGTCGTTTCATGCCACCGGCGATGATGTGCAGACGTGCGCATTGCAGCGCCTGGAGGTCCGTGCGTTCGGTGTGTTGTTGGGGGAATTGCTGGAGCGTGTCGACTCAGGATTGAGTACGGAGCGGCGCGCGCAACTGCAGGCGCTGGAACGACGTTGCTGTCAGGCCGATGTGCTGGGGCGGCCGGGGTTCAGTGAAGTGATCGAGGTGCTGGAGAATCTTTGACCGCAGCGCAGTCATTCGCGAGCAGGCTCGCTCCCACAATGGAATGTATTTCAAATGTGGGAGCGAGCCTGCTCGCGAAGAGGTCATTACTGGCGCGACAGATCAGCCAGCCAGACCAACAAACATGTCCTGCACGTCATCATGGTTGTCGAGGCCTTCAAGAAACGCTTCGACTTCAGCCATCTGCTCGTCGCTCAAACCGCTGACCGGGTTCTTCGGCTGGTAGCCGAGCTTGGCTGAGAGCACGGTGAAGCCTTGCTCTGGCAGCGCTTTCTGCACAGCGTCGAGGTCGGTCGGGTCGGTGAGGAACAACGTCGCGCCCTCTTCACCCGGCTCGAAATCCTGGGCACCGGCTTCGATCGCAGCCATTTCCGGATCGGCATCCGGGCTGTCCGGTGCGGCTTCGATCATGCCGACGTGGTTGAACATCCACGCCACCGAACCGGAAGCGCCCAACTGGCCCTTGCGGAACGCCACGCGAATTTCCGCGACAGTGCGGTTGATATTGTCGGTGACGCACTCGACGATCAGCGGCACCTGATGCGGCGCGAAGCCTTCGTAGGTCACGCGATGGTATTGCACGGTTTCACCCAGCAGACCAGCGCCTTTCTTGATCGCGCGATCGAGGGTTTCCTTTGGCATCGAGGCTTTCTTCGCCTGTTCGACCACCAGACGCAGGTGTGCGTTGGTGGCGGTATCGGCACCGTTGCGCGCAGCAATGGTGATTTCCTTCACCAGTTTGCCGAAGATCTTCCCTTTGGCGTTGGCTGCCGCTTCTTTGTGTTTAACCTTCCACTGTGCGCCCATTACTCACTCTCTTGATCTGTGGCGCCGAGACATCTATTGGCCGACGCGTGGCGGCAAGTTTATACGGCCTAAAGTCGGCAATCGACCAAAAAAATCGCCGGCGGAATCGACATCTTCACCAAAGCATGTAGGGGAATTCTGAAAAGCACCTTTGACATGACCATTCAGCCCGACGGTTTCGTACCCTTGAAACCCCGTATCGCCTGACAGGGCCTGCTCGAATGCTCAATGACAAGGAAAGTCCGTTCACCCTTACGCTGACCGACAGTGGATTGCGCCTGCCGGTGGTGCGTTTTCGCGGCGAGGAAGCGCTCAACCAGCCCTACCGTTTCGACATCGAAGTACTCGGCCTCGCCCCGGCCATCGTCCCGGGCGCCTTTTTGCAACGGCCGGCGTTTTTGCGGCTGAGTGAGCAGCACGGTTTCCATGGGGTCATTTCCAGCGCCAGCTGCGAACACCGCGGCACCCATCGGGTCGGCTATCGACTGATTCTGGTGCCGCATCTGCAACAACTGGCGCAAACGCATAACCGACGCGTGTTTACCCATCTGAGTACGCCGCAGATCATTCAACAACTGCTCGAAGAACATGCCCTGCCGGCACATAGCTATCGCATCGAAATGAGCGTCGGTCACTACCCGGCAAGGGCGTTTTGCGTTCAGTACGAAGAAAGCGATCTGGCCCTGCTGCAGCGGCTTTGCGAAGAAGAAGGCATCCACTATCACTTCGAACACGGGCCGGACGGACATGTCGCAGTGTTCGCCGACGACAGCCTGAGCCTGCCGCAGGAACCGGTCGAAATACCTTTCAACGCCGATGCGCAACCGCCATCGCCCTGCGTCAGCACTCTGTATCAACAGCATCGCGCGGCGCCGGTGCCGGTGCTGCATGTAGTGCGCAATCGCGGTCAGCCGACCGCCAGTATCGACGCAGCCAACGAAGTCTCGACAGAGCCGGCGATGCCAGCGCGATCACCGGAGCGCCTGTACGCCGAGCAACGCAGCCGGCGGCATTTGCAACGCCAACGCTGCCAACTGCGCACCATCCACGGGCGCAGTGATTGCAGCGATTTGCTCAGCGGCCGATTGCTGCTTGTGGCAGAGCATCCGATCCATCATTTCAACGAACAATGGTTGATCAGCGCCGTGCGCCACCACGGTCAGCACCCTTCGATCCTTGATCCGACGCCAACCGTACACCGTTATCACAACGACTTCATCGCGCTACCGTGGTCGACCGACTTCCGTCCGCCACTCAAACAATCACGTCCGAATATCGCCGGCTACCACCTTGCGCAAGTGGCGGGTGCGCCCGGGCAACCCGCGCAACTGGACGAAAACGGCTGCCTCGCTGTGAGCTTGTGGCCTGCTGAGGGTAAATCCGACAGCGGCGCCTTGTGGCTGCCGATTGCCATGAGTCGAATCAACGGCGCCGTCGCCGTCGACCAATTGCCACGGGCCGGCAGCGAAGTGTGGGTGAGTTTCCTCGACAGCGATCCGGACCGACCGATTCTGTGCCTCGGCCACGCGCACCAGCCACCGGAGCGCGAATCAGAGCCCGTGCGCGACAGCCTGTTGCTCGACTGGCTGATCAACCGCGCCGAGCACTAGTCGCCGGCTCAGCCTTTGTCGGCCTTGCCCGCCGCCGCCGCGAATCTGGCCAGGCGCACGTCCAGATGTCTGGGTCGGCGTCCGTGATCTTCGGCGCGCTCTTTGCGGCGGATGGCGTTGCGCACCATCAGCGAGCCGAGGTAGCGAATCGGTTCTG
>NZ_RAZO01000460.1:0-14317 GCF_004307535.1 Pseudomonas sp. Sample_9 | reverse complement strand
CCCTGCGACCGAATGTCGCGGTTTACGCGGCCTCCAGCACTGTTGCGAAATCCGCAACAACACCTTGCGCCAATTGGCGGTTTACTTAGCTGACTAACAAATCCTATAACAGAGTCCTGCACACGCCTTGGTGCAGTAACTTGAGATCTGGAGCTAGCAGATGACTGTAAAAGTAACTGAACGCGACGATTCACACATGTCCCACGAAGGCCTGGCCGCCGGCATCCGTATCTGGGATGTGCATCAACAAGACTTGTTGGTCGGCATGTTCCACAACGAAATCGATGCGCATAACTACAAGGCTGAACTGGAAGTGCAGGAACAGCAAAGAGAACTGAAGTCCGCCTGAAACAACACAGCATTTGAAAACGACAAACCCCGCCATGAGCGGGGTTCGTCGTTGTTACAGCCGTGGATTTACCACATCAGATCGTCAGGGATCTGGTACGCCGCGTACGGATCGTCCTCGGCGTTGACCTCTTCGGTCTGCACGTTGAGCTGGACGATGCGCTGCGGGTCGCGCTCCTGGATCTTCAGCGCCGCTTCACGGGGAATCACTTCATAGCCGCCATTGTGGTGCACGATCGCCAGCGAACCGCTGCTGAGCTTGTTGCGCATCAGCGTGTTGACCGAGATGCGCTTGACCTTCTTGTCATCGACGAAGTTGTAGTAGTCCTCGGTGGTCAGCTTGGGCAGACGCGAGACCTCGATCAATTGCTTGACCTGCGCGGCGCGGGCCTTGGCCTCGGCCTTCTCCTGCTGCTGACGGTTCAGCTCCTGGTCGCGCTTGACCTTCTCGGCCATGGCTTCCTGGGCGGCGCGCTGCTGCGAATCGTCCAGCTCAGCCTGGCCTTTGTGGGCCAGACGCTGTTGCTTCTGCTTGTCTTTGCTGACCTGCTTGGCCTGCTTTTGGTTGACCAGGCCTGCTTTGAGCAACTGGTCGCGAAGGGAAAGGCTCATCAATGCTTACTCACTTGGGCAACGGCTCAGCCGCAGCTGGGCTCATTCTTTTCCTGGCGTTTGGCTTCGCCCCACAGGGCGTCCAACTCTTCGAGGGTGCAATCTTCCATGGGACGGTGGGTGTCGCGCAATGCCTGTTCGATAAAACGGAAACGTCGTTCAAACTTGCCATTGGCGCCGCGCAGGGCGGTTTCCGGATCGACCTTCAGATGCCGGGCCAGATTGACCACGGAAAACAGCAGATCGCCGATCTCGTCGGCCACCGCCACCGGATCATTTTCCGACATGGCTTCGAGCACTTCATCGAGCTCTTCGCGCACCTTGTCGAGCACCGGCAAGGCATCCGGCCAGTCGAAACCGACCTGCCCGGCGCGCTTCTGCAACTTGGCCGAGCGCGACAGTGCCGGCAACGTGGCCGGCACGTCGTCGAGCAAGGACAACTGCTCGGGCGCCGAGGCTTTCTCGGCACGCTCTTCGGCCTTGATCTCTTCCCAGCGCTGCTTGACCTGCTCTTCGCTCAAGCGCGGCACGTCGAGCGGCGCGTACAGATCGCCCGTCGGGAACACATGCGGATGACGGCGGATCAGTTTGCGCGTGATGCTGTCGATCACCCCGGCAAATTCGAACCGCCCCTCTTCCTTGGCCAACTGGCTGTAATACACCACCTGAAACAACAGATCGCCCAACTCGCCCTGCAAGTGATCGAGATCGCCACGTTCGATGGCATCGGCCACTTCATAGGCTTCTTCGAGGGTGTGCGGGACGATGGTCGCGTAGGTTTGCTTGATGTCCCACGGACAACCGAACTGCGGATCGCGCAGGCGGGACATCAGGTGGAGCAGGTCTTCGAGTGAATACATCATTTATCAGGCTCACCACAAAATCCTGTGGGAGCTGGCTTGCCAGCGATTGCATCACCTCGACTCTCCTGAGAGACCGAGTTGTCTGCATCGCTGGCAAGCCAGCTCCCACATGGGATCAGAGTCATCTTCACGGGGTACGGTTACGCCGCGTTTCGATGATGTTCGGCAATTGCGAAATCCGCCCCAGCAGCCGTCCCAGCGCATCCAGACCGGGGATCTCGATGGTCAGCGACATCAGCGCGGTGTTGTCTTCCTTGTTCGAGCGGGTGTTGACCGCCAGCACGTTGATGCGCTCGTTGAGCAGCACCTGCGAGACGTCACGCAGCAGCCCGGAACGGTCGTAGGCGCGGATGATGATGTCCACCGGATAGGTGAGCACCGGCACCGGCCCCCAGCTGACCTGGATGATCCGCTCCGGCTCGCGCCCGCCCAGTTGCAGCACCGAGGCGCAGTCCTGGCGGTGAATGCTCACGCCACGGCCCTGGGTGATGTAACCGACAATCGCATCGCCCGGCAGCGGCTGGCAGCAGCCGGCCATCTGCGTCATCAGGTTGCCGACGCCCTGGATCTGGATATCGCCGCGCTTGCCCGGCTTGTAACCGGTGGCCTTGCGCGGGATCAGTTCCAGTTGCTCGTTGCCACGCTCCGGTTCGACCAGTTGCTGCGCCAGGTTGACCAGATGCGCCTGGCGCAGGTCGCCGGCACCGAGGGCGGCGAACATGTCTTCGGCGGTTTTCATGTTGGCCTTTTCAGCCAGCTTGTCGAAATCCACCGCCGGCAGGCCGAGGCGATTGAGTTCACGCTCGATCAGAGTTTTACCGGCCGCGACGTTCTGATCGCGAGCCTGCAATTTGAACCAGTGAACGATCTTCGCCCGCGCCCGCGAGGTGGTGACGTAACCGAGGTTCGGGTTCAGCCAGTCGCGGCTCGGCGTGCCGTGCTTGCTGGTGATGATCTCGACCTGCTCGCCGGTCTGCAGGCTGTAGTTCAGCGGCACGATACGGCCGTTGATCTTCGCGCCCCGGCAGTTGTGGCCGATTTCGGTGTGTACGCGATAGGCGAAATCCAGCGGCGTCGCGCCTTTCGGCAAATCGATGGCGTGACCGTCGGGAGTGAAGATGTAAACCCGATCAGGCTCGATATCGACGCGCAACTGTTCGGCCAGACCGCCGATATCACCCAGCTCTTCATGCCATTCGAGGACCTGACGCAGCCAGGAAATTTTCTCTTCGTAATGGTTCGAGCCGGATTTGACGTCGGTACCCTTGTAGCGCCAGTGCGCGCAGACGCCGAGTTCGGCTTCTTCGTGCATGGAGTGGGTGCGGATCTGCACCTCGAGGACCTTGCCTTCCGGGCCGATCACCGCCGTGTGCAGCGAGCGGTAGCCGTTCTCTTTCGGGTTGGCGATGTAGTCGTCGAATTCTTTCGGGATGTGCCGCCACAGGGTGTGGACGATACCGAGCGCGGTGTAGCAGTCGCGCATTTCCGGCACCAGCACGCGCACCGCGCGAACGTCGTAGATCTGGCTGAATTCCAGACCCTTGCGCTGCATTTTGCGCCAGATCGAGTAGATGTGTTTGGCCCGGCCGCTGATGTCGGCGTCGACGCCGGTGGCCTGCAGTTCGTCCTTGAGCTGGGTCATCACGTCGCTGATGAAACGCTCGCGGTCCAGCCGCCGCTCGTGGAGCAACTTGGCGATCTGCTTGTATTGATCGGGTTCCAGATAACGGAAGGACAAGTCCTCCAGTTCCCATTTGATATGACCGATGCCGAGGCGATGCGCCAGTGGCGCATAGATGTCGAAGACTTCGCGAGCGACGCGGTTGCGCTTTTCATCGTCGGCGGTTTTCACCGCACGGATGGCGCAGGTGCGTTCGGCCAGTTTGATCAGCGCAACGCGTACGTCATCGACCATGGCCACGAGCATTTTGCGCAGGTTCTCGACCTGCCCTTGCGTGCCCATGACCATCGATTGCCGTGGGCTGAGGCTGGCGCTGATGGCCGCCATGCGCTGCACGCCGTCGATCAGCTTGGCCACTACCGGACCGAAGCGCTGGCCGATGGCCGCCAGCTCTATCTGGCCTTCACGCACGCCACGATACAAAACGGCGGCGACCAGTGAATCCTGATCGAGCTTGAGGTCGGCGAGGATCTCGGCGATCTCAAGGCCAGTGCTGAAACTGCCGGAGCCTTCGGCCCACAGGTTCTTCTTCGCATTGGACTGCTGTTCGGCCTCGCGAGCGAACTCGCAGGCTTCTTTCAAGGCCTCGCGATCCAGTGCCAGATCGACACTGACCGCGTGATCGAGCCAGGCCTCGAGATTGATACTGCCGTCGGTGTTGATCGGCTGGTGTGCTCTCACCTGTACCATGCTGCTTTACCTTCCCTACGACGCAGATTCAATGCGTCAAATCGCTGATCCTCAGTGTCCGTTCGCGCTCGCGGGGCTCAGGCGAGCGCTGCGCGGACAGATCAGACGGATTCAGACGAGCCGTCCTGGCTCGCTTCAAATAACGCCATGGCCTCGACATGTGCCGTCTGAGGAAACATATCGAGAATCCCGGCACGTTTTAACCGGTAGCCCTGCTTGATCAATTCCTGCGTGTCGCGCGCCAGCGTGGCCGGGTTGCACGACACGTATACCAACCGCTTGGCACCCAGGGTCGCGAGCTTGCGCACCACCTCGAAAGCACCGTCACGCGGTGGGTCCAAGAGTACCGCAGAAAAGCCGTTTCCGATCCACTGGGCATCGCTCAAAGGCTGGGATAAATCGGCTTGAAAAAACTTTGTGTTATGCAAATTGTTACTGATGGCATTGGCAGCGGCGCGCTCGACCATGGTCTGCACGCCTTCCACCGCCACCACTTCACGCACGCTTTTAGCCAGCGGTAGCGCAAAATTTCCCAACCCGCAAAACAGGTCGAGCACGCGTTCTTCAGCCGTCGGTTTCAGCCAGTCCAGCGCCTGGGCGATCATCGCTTCGTTGACCCCGGCGTTGACCTGAACGAAATCTCCCGGCCGATAAGCCAGCTCGAGATCCCACTGTTCCAGGCGATAACCGAGGCTCTGACCGGCCTCGACTGGTTGCGGTTCACCTTCGCCATGCAGCCACAACTGCGCCTCGTGGAACTGGCAGAAATCCTTGAGGATGCTCAGATCCGCTTCGGACAACGGCGCCATGTGCCGCAGCAATAGCGCCAGTGATGAGCCGCTGAACAGCTCGACATGGCCCAGCGCCTGCGGTTTGCTCAAGCGCCGCAGCATCTCCGGCAAGCGGGTCATGATCGGTTGCAAGGGCTGTACCAGCACCGGGCATTCGCTGATCGCGACGATGTCCTGACTGCCGGCGGCGCGGAAACCTACTTCGAGTTTCTTTGCCTTCATGTCCCAGCGCACGGCGATCCGCGCGCGCCGACGGTAACCGAATTCCGGGCCGGTCAGCGGCGCCGCCCATTCTTCAGGTTCGACACCGGCCACCCGCGACAATTGCTCGGCGAGCATGCGCTGTTTCAGGGCGAGTTGTTCGTCGTGGGGCAAGTGCTGAAGGCTGCATCCGCCACAGCGGCCGAAGTGCGCGCACGCTGCCGGACGGCGCAATTCGCTGGCAGTGAACACCCGTTCAGTGCGCGCTTCGACCACTTTGCCGTGGGCGCCGAGCACCCGTGCTTCGACCTCTTCACCGGCAAGGGCGCCAAGGACGAACCAGGTTTTGCCTTCGAAAAACGCGATACCGCGACCGTCATTGGCCAGGCGCTCGATGTTCAAGCGCTGCTTTTTGCCGGTCGGGATCTGTGGCGCCTTGCTGCCGCCGGTAGGCTGGAAGCGCAGGCCTCTCTCATGTTTGGCCATCAGTTCGGCGCGTCGAAAATGCCGGTCGACAGGTAACGGTCGCCACGGTCGCAGATGATCGCGACGATCACCGCGTTTTCAACTTCTTTGGACAAGCGCAGCATCGCTGCCACCGCACCGCCCGAGGACACGCCGCAGAAGATGCCTTCTTCGCGGGCCAGGCGCCGGGTGACGTCTTCGGCTTCGCTTTGCGCCATGTCGACGATGCGATCGACGCGGTCAGCCTGATAGATCTTCGGCAGGTATTCCTGCGGCCAGCGGCGGATGCCGGGAATGGCCGAGCCTTCCATCGGTTGCAGGCCGACGATCTGCACGCTGTCGCTCTGCTCTTTGAGGTAGCGCGACACGCCCATGATGGTGCCGGTGGTGCCCATCGAACTGACGAAATGGGTGATGCTGCCCTGGGTCTGACGCCAGATTTCCGGGCCGGTGGTGGTGTAGTGCGCTTCAGGGTTGTCGCCATTGGCGAACTGGTCGAGCACCTTGCCACGGCCTTCGGCTTCCATACGCTGGGCCAGATCGCGGGCGCCTTCCATGCCCTCTTCCTGAGTCACCAGAATCAGCTCGGCGCCATAAGCGGTCATCGCCGCCTTGCGCTCGGCGCTGGAGTTGTCCGGCATGATCAGGATCATCTTGTAACCCTTGATCGCAGCGGCCATCGCCAGCGCGATACCGGTGTTGCCGGAGGTCGCCTCGATCAGCGTATCGCCGGGACTGATCTGCCCGCGCAACTCGGCGCGAGTGATCATCGACAACGCCGGGCGGTCCTTGACCGAACCCGCCGGGTTGTTCCCTTCGAGCTTGAGCAAAAGGGTGTTGCTGGTGGCGCCGGGCAGGCGCTGCAAACGCACCAGCGGCGTGTTGCCGACGCAATCGGCGATGGTTGGGTACTGCAGGGTCATGGCGTATTCGCAATCCAGACGTGCGGGGGCGCCTATCATACCGGCAAACCCGCGCAGGCCATATCACGCAAAGTGCGGTGCTTATGGTTTATGGGAATAAGCAAATAAAAGTCGCGCCAGTGGTGCGACTTTTATTTGCGCAACACTCAGTTCTCGTGGTGCTGCTTGGAATTTGCGAGCAGGCTCGCTCCCACAGGGGATGAATGTTGCCTATGCGATCTGCGGTGAATGCACATCCATTGTGGGAGCGAGCCTGCTCGCGAAGGCGTCCGCATGGGCAACACCATCATCCGCCAGCAAGCGCAAATTCAACCGCAGCCCCGCCCCGGTATTTTCCGCCCAGAGCAACCCGCCCTGGCGCTGCACCGCATTGCGCGCAATGCTCAATCCCAGCCCAAACCCACCATCCCCGGGCCTTGATCCGTCCAATCGAATGAACGGCGAAAAGATTCGCTGCAGATCTTCGTCAGCCACGCCGCCGCCCTGATCCTCCAGCCACAAATGCCAATACTCGCCATCGCGCCGTGCATCGAGACGCACAATCCCGCCCTCGGGCGAGTGACGAATGGCGTTGCGCAGGATGTTTTCCAGCGCCTGCGCCAGGGTATTGAGGTTGCCGCGCACCCAGCACGATGCTTCGACCGAGCACTGCAGTTGCAGACTCGGCCAGCCGCTTTCATAGCAGGCGTTGTCGGTGAGCATTTCCCACAGCGCCTGAATCTGGATCGCTTCATCCGGCAACGGTGAGCGGTCGGTGTCGAGCCAGGCCAGTTGCAGGGTGTCTTCGACCAGCCGCTGCATGCCGTCGACCTCGCGGCCGATGCGCTCGCGCAATTGCGCCAGGCCCTGTTCGCTTTCACTGGCCACGCGCAGACGGCTCAGCGGCGTGCGCAGTTCGTGGGACAAGTCGCGCAATAACTGCTGCTGCAAGGCGACGGTGGTTTGCAGGCGCTCGGACATGGAATCGAAGGCCCGCGCCAGTTCACCGAGTTCATCCGGGCGCTGGGTGATGCCGCTCGACAGGCGCACATTCAACTGGTCGGCGCGCCAGGCGTTGGCCTGTTCGCGCAGGTTGTTCAGCGGCACCACCAACAGGCGATACAGGCCGACGCAGAGCAACAGAGTGAACAGCCCGGGAATCAAACCGTTGGTGATCACCCGCCAGAACACCCGGTACTTGCCCGGGACAAAACGCTCGGGCAATTCAATGACGAGAATGCCGACGGTCGGATCCTGAGGGAACGGTACCCGCAGCCAAGGCCGGCCCTTCTTGTGAATCGGCCAGTCGAGGCCGCGCAAAAAGGTCAGGTGCTGCACCTCTGCCGCGTTCAACGGCTGGCTGCTCAGCGACTGCAAATCAGCGCCGATCACGCCGACCCAACTGGCCTCGCGCAATTCCATGCTCTGCAACCAGTCATCCACGCCATTGCGCCCGCCGCGCTGCCACGCCTGTTCGGCTTGCGCGGCGTAACGGCTGAGGGTGCTGCGCGCGTCACTGGAGAGGAACTGATTGCGCTCCTCCATGTAGCGGCCCCACGACCAGCTCAGCCAGATCATCAGCAGACAGAACGCCACCAGCAGGCACGCCAGTTTCCAGAACAGCGAATGCCGACCCGGCAGCTCAGACAGTTTCATCGGCGCCGCTCAAGACGTAGCCCTTGCCCCACACCGTGCGCACTTCGCGCTCGGTGTAACCGATGGCTTTGAGTTTGCGGCGGATCTGGCTGATGTGCATGTCGAGGCTGCGGTCGTGCGCCGCAAAGCCGCGTTGCAGGACGTGCTGATAAAGGAAGGCCTTGCTCAGCACCTCCTCGTTGTTGCGGTGCAGGGTTTCCAGCAGACGGAATTCGCTGCGGGTCAGCCCGGCCGCTTGCTCGCGGAAAAACACATCGCACTGTTCGTCATCGAAACGCAGGGCGCCGCTGACCACCGCAGCGGTAACCGCAGGCGGGCGCCGATCCAAGGCCACGCGGCGCAGGATCGCTTCGATGCGCACATGCAACTCGGCCATGCTGAACGGCTTGGGCAGATAGTCATCGGCACCGAGGCGGAAACCGCTGATGCGATCGGCCTCGGCACCCAGCGCCGACATCAGCAACACCGGCGTCGAATGGCTCTGCCGCAATTGCGTCAACAACTGCAGACCATCGAGCCCCGGCAGCAGAATATCCATCAGCACCACGTCGAAAGGCTGACGCTGGGCGATGTTCAGACCTTCCTGGCCGTTCTGGCACCAGGTCACCTGAAAACCGCTGCGGCCCAGATGCTCGTGCACATACGCGCCGAGGACCGGATCGTCTTCAATGGAAAGGATGCGTGGCTGGCCAACGGAAACAGGAGTCATGAGTATCTGCAAGTAATTCTCAGTTGGCGGATTATTCAAGATTGTCCGACAGCGGGCAACACAAGCTTGGCCTGTCGGACGAACGAGTGCGTGGGCGGCGCTGCATTTTCCGCAAGATTGCCCGCCTGCAAATCGCTACACTGCGCCCATGTCGCGTGCCGGATGCACGCATGTGTCAACAGAACAGCGGGATGCGGGAGATAGGCGTGCTCAAGAAACTGGGAATCAAAGGTCGCGTGCTGTTGCTGACCTTGTTGCCGACCAGCCTGATGGCGCTGGTGCTGGGTGGCTATTTCACCTGGACGCAGCAGACCGACCTGCAAAGCCAATTGATGCAGCGCGGCGAAATGATCGCCGAGCAACTGGCGCCGCTGGTGGCGCCGGCAATGGGTCACGGCGATGCCGATCTGCTTGAACGCATCGCCACCCAGTCCCTTGAACAACCCGACGTGCGCGCAGTGACCTTCCTCGCGGCGGACCGCTCGCCACTGGCCCACGCCGGGCCGACCATGCTCAATCAGGCCCCGAGCGGTGACAGCGCGCTGCTGCAACGACGCAGCGGCAATGACGCGACGCGCTACCTGATGCCGGTGTTCGGCAAGCACCGCAACCTCGCCGGCGAAATCATTCCCGAAGAATCCGAACGCCTGCTCGGCTGGGTCGAACTGGAGCTGTCGCACAACGGCATGTTGCTGCGCGGCTATCGCAGCCTGTTCGCCAGCCTGCTGCTGATCGCCGCCGGACTTGCTGGCGCCGCCCTCCTCGCGTTGCGCATGGGCCGCACCATCAACCGTCCGCTGAGCCAGATCAAACAAGCGGTCGCGCAACTCAAGGACGGTCATCTGGAAACCCGCTTGCCGCCCCTCGGCAGTCAGGAACTGGATGAACTGGCCTCGGGTATCAACCGCATGGCCGGCACCCTGCAGAACGCTCGTGAAGAATTGCAGCACAGCGTCGATCAGGCCACCGAGGACGTGCGGCAGAACCTGGAAACCATCGAGATCCAGAACATCGAGCTGGACCTGGCGCGCAAGGAAGCGCTGGAAGCCAGCCGGATCAAATCCGAATTCCTCGCCAACATGAGCCACGAGATCCGCACGCCGCTCAACGGCATTCTCGGCTTCACTCATCTATTGCAGAAAAGCGAACTGACCCCGCGCCAGCTCGACTATCTGGGCACCATCGAAAAGTCCGCCGACAGCCTGTTGGGGATCATCAACGAGATTCTCGATTTCTCGAAGATCGAGGCCGGCAAACTGGTGCTCGACCACATTCCGTTCAACCTGCGTGACCTGTTGCAGGACACCCTGACCATCCTCGCCCCGGCCGCGCACGCCAAGCAGCTCGAGCTGGTCAGCCTGGTCTATCGCGATACGCCGCTGTCGCTGGTCGGCGATCCGCTGCGCCTGAAGCAGATCCTCACCAATCTGGTCAGCAACGCGATCAAGTTCACCCGCGAAGGCACCATCGTCGCTCGGGCAATGCTCGAAGACGAACACGAAGACAGCGTGCAACTGCGCATCAGCATTCAGGACACCGGCATCGGTTTGTCCAGTCAGGATGTCCGCGCGCTGTTCCAGGCTTTCAGTCAGGCCGACAATTCGCTGTCGCGCCAACCCGGCGGCACCGGCCTGGGGCTGGTGATCTCCAAGCGCCTGATCGAGCAGATGGGCGGCGAGATCGGCGTCGACAGCACGCCGGGCGAAGGTTCGGAATTCTGGATCAGCCTGAGCCTGCCCAAGACTCGCGACGACGCCGAAGACCTGCCCGCCGCGCCGCTGCTCGGGCGCCGTGTGGCGGTGCTGGAAAATCACGAACTGGCGCGTCAGGCCTTGCAACATCAGCTGGAAGACTGCGGACTGCAAGTTACGCCGTTCAACACTCTGGAGAGCCTGAGCAATGGCGTTACCGGCGCGCATCAGACCGATCAGGCGATCGACCTGGCGGTGATCGGCATCACCAGCAACGACATGCTCCCGGAACGCTTGAACCAGCACATCTGGGACCTTGAACATCTGGGCTGCAAAGTGCTGGTGCTGTGCCCGACCACCGAACAGACGCTGTTTCATCTGTCGGTGCCCAACCCGCACAGCCAGCTCCAAGCCAAACCGGCGTGTACCCGCAAGCTGCGCCGGGCGTTGTCCGATCTGGTCAATCCGCGCCAGACCCGCAGCGAACCGGGCGAGCCGCTGTCCAGCCGTGCGCCGCGCGTGCTGTGTGTCGACGACAACCCGGCCAATCTGCTGCTGGTGCAGACCCTGCTCGAAGACATGGGCGCCCGAGTGCTCGCGGTCGAAAGCGGTTACGCGGCCGTCAAAGCCGTGCAGAGCGAATCCTTCGATCTGGTGTTGATGGACGTGCAGATGCCCGGCATGGACGGACGCCAGACCACTGAAACCATTCGCCAGTGGGAAAGCGAACGGCATTGCACGCCGCTGCCGATCGTCGCCCTTACCGCCCACGCCATGGCCAACGAAAAACGCGCGCTGCTGCAAAGCGGCATGGACGACTACCTGACCAAACCGATCAGCGAGCGGCAACTGGCGCAGGTGGTGTTGAAGTGGACCGGACTGGCCCTGCGCAATCAGGCGCCGGAGCGCAGCGGCGACAGCGCGGCGAGTCAGCAGGAACTGCCGGTGCTCGATCACGAAGAAGGCTTGCGTCTGGCAGCGGGCAAGGCGGATCTGGCGGCGGACATGCTCGCCATGCTGCTGGCCTCGCTGGAAGCCGACCGCGAAGCGATACGCGCCGCGCGTGACAGCCACGACCAGAATGCCCTGCTCGAACGCGTGCACCGCTTGCACGGCGCGACCCGTTATTGCGGCGTGCCGCAACTGCGCGCCGCCTGCCAGCGCAGCGAAACCCTGCTCAAGCAGGACGATCCGAAAGCCGCCGCCGCACTGGATGAACTGGAGCGCTCGATCAATCGACTCGCGGCGCAGGCGCGCATCAGCGCCTGACCTGCGGCAAGGCACGGCGCGCGCAAAGCGCTACAGTTGTCGCGGGCCGTTGCGGCCCGCGTCGATGTTCCAGGAGGATTCATGCGCACGATCATTTTCAGCAGCCAGACCTACGACCGCGACAGCTTCCTCGCCGCCGACTGCCCGGCCGGGCTCGAACTGCACTTTCAAGCGGCGCGGCTGAGCCTCGATACGGCGCAGCTGGCCGAGCAGCACGAAGTGGTCTGCGCGTTCATCAATGACGACCTCAGCGCCCCGGTGCTCGAACGCCTTGCTGCCGGCGGCACGCGGCTGATTGCCCTGCGTTCGGCGGGTTACAACCACGTCGATTTGCCCGCGGCGAAACGCCTCGGTCTGGCCGTCGTGCGTGTGCCGGCCTACTCACCGCACGCCGTGGCCGAACATGCGGTGGCGCTGATCCTCGCCCTCAATCGTCGCTTGCACCGTGCCTACAACCGCACCCGCGAAGGCGATTTCAGCCTGCACGGCCTGACCGGTTTCGATCTGGTCGGCAAGACCGTCGGCATCGTCGGCACCGGACAGATCGGCGCAACGTTCGCGAAAATCATGCACGGCTTCGGCTGTGAACTGCTCGCTTACGATCCGTATCCCAATCCCGAGGTGCTGGCCTTGGGCGCACGTTATCTGAGCCTGCCAGAGTTGCTCGCGCAATCACGGATCATCAGCCTGCATTGCCCGCTCAACGAGCAGAGCAAGCATCTGATCAATCGCGACTCACTGGCGCACATGCAGGCCGGGGCGATGCTGATCAACACCGGGCGTGGCGGGCTGGTGGACACGCCGGCGCTGATCGACGCGCTGAAGGACGGCCAACTCGGTTATCTGGGGCTGGATGTTTACGAGGAAGAGGCGCAGCTGTTTTTCGAGGATCGCTCCGACCTGCCGTTGCAGGACGATGTGCTGGCGCGTCTGCTGACGTTTCCCAACGTGATCATCACTGCGCATCAGGCGTTTCTGACCCGCGAAGCACTGGGCGCGATTGCCGCGACCACCCTGCACAACATCGCGACCTGGGCGGCAGGTGCGCCGCAGAACCAGGTCGAGGGTTGAACCGTTTTACTTGGACAGCGAAGACGCCAGGATCAGCAAGCCCAGCCAGCCGAAACCGAGCAGGCGCTGCTTGCTGGAATGGCCGTTGCGCAGCAGGAACCAGACGAAAAACGCCGGTAGCAGAAACACCATGATTTTCAGCCAGCCTTCCACCGGGCGACTGCCATCGGGATTGAGCGGTTGCTGCTCATCGCGGGCCTGATCTGCGGCCTGCTGACGACGGCGACGCCCCGCCGCTGCCGGCATCACTTTGGGTAAAGGCTCGGACACTGGCGGCGCAACCGCCTCGGGCACTGCGTTGTTGCGTGGCAGGCTGCCGAAGGAAATCGTCGAGGCTTGCACCGGTGCCGCCGTCGATTGCGCCTGCATGGCGGCGTGTTCAGCCATCGGCGCGCCGCAGTGAATGCACACCAGCGCTTCGGAACTGATGCTCCGCTTGCATTCATAACATTCGATCAGCGCCATGTTCCGTTCCTTCAGATTCGGGGGCCGGCAGTTTGCCATGACTGTCGGCGCATTTGAACCGGATCGAAGGTCGCACGCGTGCATCATTCTGCAATCGAGCCCGTGCTAGCATGTCGCGCATATTTGGAGGACCCATGGTCGAACACGATTTCCGCTACACCCTGATGAACCCGCAACACACCCTCACCGAATGCCGCGCCCTGGTTCCGGGCCGCTATCAGGTGACCGGCAACGGTGGCTCGATCCGTATCGGTGATGCCCTGTTGGTCACGCTCAAAGGCAGCAAGGATTTGTCCATGCGCCTGACCGTCGACACTGTGCGCCACCTGATCAATCCGCCAGGCCAATGGACCGCGATGACCACAGGCCCGGTGTTCGGCGAACTGGCCATTCACACCTGGCAGGTCAACTGCGACAGCTGCGCGAAAGAGCTGAGCTTCGAATTCGCCGTGGATGCCAAACTCGGCAAGACCGCCGAGAAACCTGCCGCCACCGCGCGCATCGCCGAGCTGGGCTGGAAAGCCGTCGGCGACAAGCATCTGTGCCCGAAATGCCAGGAGCCTGCGTGATGAAACGCCTCGCCCTGACCGCACTGATCGGTGTCGGCCTGGTTGGTTGCGCCGCAGAGCCGGTGCAACTGCAGCACAACCGCAGCTATATTCTGGAATGGATCGGCGAGCGGCCACTGATGGATTACAGCCACCTGACCGTGACCCTCGGCGATGACGGCCGCGCCTACGGCAACGGCGGCTGCAACCATTGGTTCGCGCCGTATACGCAGGACGGCGACAAGCTGAGCTTCGGCAAGATCGGCAAGACCCGCAAGCTCTGCGCCCCGGCGCTGATGGAGCAGGAACAACGCTTCTTGCAGGCGCTGGAAAAAGTCGAGCGCTGGGACATTTC
>NZ_RAZO01000301.1:0-1317 GCF_004307535.1 Pseudomonas sp. Sample_9 | reverse complement strand
GAGGCAAGTGGCCATTAAGCTTCAATTCAGACGGGCGTGATATTTCATCGGCCTGTCATGAATCCGAGCCTGCCTGAATGCGTCGACTTGCCCGCCCCAAACCGCTGATCCTCGTCCTGTTGATGATTGTCCTGATCGTGTTGATCGCGATCGGCCAATACCTGCGCCTGTTCGAGCGCGCCTGGTTCAACCTGCACACGCTGTGGCAACCGGTGAGCAGCGAGGCGATCGGCCTCGACCAGTATCGGGTGACGATCGAGGCGCGGCCGATCGAGGGGCTTGACGATGACGTCTCGGCGCTGACCTACGATCCGGTGCGCAAAAGCCTGTTCACCGTGACCAACAAAAATTCCGAACTGATCGAGCTGTCGCTCGAAGGTAAGATCCTGCGCCGCATCGCCCTGGTCGGTTTTGGCGATCCGGAAGCCGTCGAGTACATCAGCGCCGACACCTACGTGATCACCGACGAGCGCCAGCAACGCCTGATCAAGATTCACCTCGACGCCGACACCACGTTTCTTGATGCCGAAGACGCCGAGCAAATGACCCTCGGCGTGCATATGTCCAGCAACAAGGGTTTCGAGGGCCTGGCTTACGACTCGGTGGGCAAGCGGTTGTTCGTGGCCAAAGAGCGCGACCCGATGCTGATCTACGAGGTCCACGGCTTTCCGCATTTCAAACCGGACAAGACCTACGCGGTGCACGTGATCAACAACCCCAAGCGCGATGCCGGGATGTTCGTGCGTGATCTGTCGAGTCTGCAGTACGACGAGCGCAGCGGGCACTTGCTGGCGCTGTCGGACGAGTCGCGGTTGATTATCGAACTGGATGTCGACGGCCGCCCCTTGAGCACCATGTCGATCAGCGGCGGGCGTCAGGGTTTGCAGAAAACCGTGCCGCAGGCGGAGGGAATTGCGATGGATGATGACGGCACGTTGTACCTGGTGAGCGAGCCGAATCTGTTTTACGTATTCAAGAAGCCCACACAAAACTGACCAACACCACAAAACACTGTGGGAGCGAGCCTGCTCGTGAAGGCGGTTGATCAGTCTCTGAATATGTTGACTGAACCGACGCTTTCGCGAGCAGGCTCGCTTCCACAGGTTTATTTATCAGCCCAAGGCAAGTGGGCAGTCTGTTACTCAGCCTTCAGGGTTTTCACGCCTTCACTGGTACCCAGCAACAACAAATCCGCCGGGCGCGCGGCGAACAGTCCGTTGGTGACCACGCCGACGATGGCATTGATCTGCGCTTCCAGCTCGACCGGGTTGGTGATCTGCAGGTTGAACACGTCGAGGATGATGTTGCCGTTGTCGG
>NZ_RAZO01000242.1:6281-14380 GCF_004307535.1 Pseudomonas sp. Sample_9 | reverse complement strand
TTTGAGATAGCGGGCAATCGCGGTGAGGTCGGCGTCGCTCATGTATTGCATGCTGTGAGTAACAACATCGCTCATGCCGCCGAACACCGCACTGCGATCACTGCGCCCGGTCTTGAGGAACTGCACCAGTTGTTCTTCGCTCCAGCTGCCGAGGCCATCCTTGTGATCGCCGCGCAGGCTCTTGGCGATCCAGCCTTCAAGCGGTGCACTGCCGGCGAGGAATTCGCTGCCGTCCGCCGCGCTCAGGGATTTTTCCTGCATGGTCAGCGCGCGCGGGGTGTGACAGGCGCCGCAGTGGCCGAGGCCTTCAACCAGATATGCCCCGCGATCGATCACCGGATCGGCCGAAGTGGCCTGGTAATCCTCGACCTTCGGTGCGAACAGCCAGCGCCAGCCCATCAGCGGCCAGCGCATGCTCAACGGCCAGGGAATATCGCTGACCTTGTTCTCCTGCGCCACCGGTTCGACGCCGTGCATGAAGTACGCATACAGCGCTTGCATGTCCGCCTGGTTGACCCGCGCGTAGGACGGATAAGGCATCGCCGGGTACAACGTGCTGCCGTTTTTGGCCACGCCATGGCGCACGGCCTGATCGAAGTCCTCGAAGCTGTAATCGCCCAGGCCGGTTTTATCCGGGGTGATGTTGGTCGAGTAGATCGTGCCGATCGGCGTCTCCATCGGCAGGCCGCCGGCGAACGGCTTGCCGCCCTTGGCGGTGTGACAGGCCACGCAGTCACCGGCGCGGGCGAGGTATTCACCTTGCTTGATCAGATTTTGATCAACATCGGCCGCATGAATTGCAGTGCTGCCGAGCAGGGCGAGGGTGGCGATAACGAAAGTTTTCATGGTCATCGCTCCTTAAGCCTGCACCAGCGGGCCGGGGTTTTTCAGGTATTGCTCGCGGATCGCTTTCGCCGACCAGTAGGTCAGCGCCGCCACCAGTCCGGTCGGGTTGTAGCCCAGGCCCTGCGGGAACGCCGAGGCGCCCGGGACGAACACGTTGTGCACGTCCCAGCTCTGCAAATAGCGGTTCAGCGCGCTGGTCTTCGGATCGGTACCCATGATTGCGCCACCGTTGAGGTGGGTGGTCTGGTACGAGGCGGTGTTGAAGTGGTCGCCGACCTGCTTGCCGATCACCGCAATGGCTTTCGGACCCATGGCTTGGGCGATCTTGCCCATTTTCTCGACCATGAAGCGGTTCATCTTGATGTCGTTTTCCTGCCAGTCGAAGGTCATGCGCAGCAGCGGCAGGCCGTAGGCATCGCGGTACACCGGATCGAGATCGAGGTAGTTACCACGGTAGGACTGATGCGCGCCGTGGGCGTCCATCGACACCTGGTGGGTGTAGTAATCGGCGGTGGCGCGTTTCCACGCGCTGCCCCAGGCCGGCGTGCCCGGCGGGTTCGAGGTGCCGGCAATCGGGCGGCTGCCAGCCTGGTTGACCCACATCGGCGAACCGCCGACGAAGCCGTGCGGGCCGTGGTCGAAGTTGTCGGCGTTGAAATCGTCCACCGCCACGCCGTTGCCGCCGGCGCCAATAAAGTTGTTGGTGTGGGTGTCCTTGTCGAAGAAGGCCTTGATAGTGGCCATGTTCTGGTAGGCGAAGTTACGCCCGACCACGCCTTCGCCGCTGATCGGATCGTAGGGTTTGCCGATCCCGGAGAGCAGCATCAGACGCACGTTGTGCAACTGGAATGCGCCGAGAATCACCAGATCCGCCGGCTGCTCGATCTCGCGGCCCTGGCCGTCGATGTAGGTGACGCCGGTGGCTTTGGACTTGCTGCTGTCGAGGTTGACCCGCAGCACATGGGAGTTGGGCCGCAGTTCGAAATTCGGCAGGGGCT
Source organism: Pseudomonas sp. Sample_9 (assembly GCF_004307535.1). Lineage (NCBI taxonomy): Bacteria > Pseudomonadati > Pseudomonadota > Gammaproteobacteria > Pseudomonadales > Pseudomonadaceae > Pseudomonas > Pseudomonas sp. Sample_9. The sequence goes on along the minus strand of NZ_RAZO01000242.1, from coordinate 12,536 downwards.
TGAGCGCCGGCAGAATGTTCACGTTCGGCGAGGCCTTGGAATACATGTAGCAGACGTAGCCGCTGCAGAATCCGCAGAAATTGCACGGCCCCATCTGTGCGCCGTAGGGATTGGTGTACGGCCCAGAGGTATTTGCCGAAGGCAGGTTGTAAGGTTTGTAACCGACTTCTGTAGCCGCTTTACCAAACAGCTGTGCGGATACGGTGTTTTTCTGCGCTTCCAATGGAAATGGATTGGAGCGATCTGCCGCGTATGGGTTGCCGCCCTTGCCCTGACCGACCAATTGGCCCTTCACCGTCCAGGCCTGGCCGGAGGTGCCGAAGACTTTTTCCGCGAAGTCGAAAAACGGTTCCAGCTCTTCATAGCTGACGCCGAAATCCTGGATGGTCATGTCCTTGGGGATGAAGCTTTTGCCGTAGCGTTCTTCGTAATGGCTGCGCATACGCAATTCGATCGGGTCGACACGAAAGTGCACGCCCGACCAATGCAGCCCGGCGCCGCCGACGCCGTTCCCCGGCAGGAACGCGCCCAACTGGCGGTTGGGCAGGGCGATGTCGTTGACGCTGTGGCGAATGGTCACCGTCTCTTTGGAGATGTCCTGAAAGAGCTTTTTCCGCACGCTGTAGGTGAGTTCGTCGATCACCTGCGGATAGTTGCCGTCGGGGTAGGTGTCCTGCATCGGCCCGCGCTCCAGCGCCAGCACGTTCAGACCCGCTTCGGTCAGCTCTTTGGCCATGATGGCGCCCGTCCAGCCGAAACCGACGATGACTGCATCAACCTTCTTCATTACCGTTGCCATGCTTACGCCCTCTCGCCGCGAATCGACACAGCCGGGAAGGGGTATTGCTCGTTGCGTTCCACCCAATCCATGAAATCGGCGCGGGCGCCGGGGAAACCGATCATGGTCCAGCCGACCATGCCTTTATTGCCACCATGGATCGGGTCGCAGAAGAAACCTTCCTTGGTGTTTTGCAGCAGCAGATTGAAGAAAATCTTCGCCGGCACCGCGTCAAACTGCGGCTTGCCGGCTTCGAGTTGCTTGAGCAAATCGTCTCGGGTAGCGCTGTCTTGCTCGGCAAATGTTTTACCGCTCAGACCTTTTACCCACTGATCCGTGGCGGCGATGCCAAGGCGATAGATGTCTTTGGGCACCAGTTTGCTCTGCCAGCCCATCTCCGGCGCAGCGTCGGCATTGAACGGGCCTTGCATATACCAGAGCGCGCCGGCGGCGTACGGGGTGTTCATTTGGCGGTCGATGTATTCCGGCACGCCGGCTTCAAGCGCGCCCGGGCCTTGCGCGTCGTTGGGGATCAACTGGGCGACGGCGGCATTGATGAATGCCCATTCTTCAGCGGTGAAAAAGCTCGGCTGATACTCACCGGCGCCAGCAGCGGCCGGTTTTGGCGCGGCAGGCGCCGGTGCGCTTTCAGGTGCGGCTTGCAGCACGCTGCTGCCCAGGCCGGTACCGGCAAGCGTGACCACCGGAATCAGGGTCAGGGATTTGCGCAAGAACTCACGCCGCGGGTTGTCTCGATCTTGATCAGACATGGGGGGCACCTCATCAGGCATAGAAGTCAGCCGCTTCTGCGAGCAGCTCGAGGAATTTTGCGTCGCGATGACGAGGGTCTGTCCCGAAAAAGGGCGCCACGTCTGCAACATCATGTGACAAATGGTAGCAGGCTAAGCATCAAGAAAAACCGTTCGCACGGAAAAAAGCTCGGCGAGGCGACGATTCACGTTTCTTTGACGGCCGGCTCACGGCGCATTGACCGCCTGGCGGCGAAGCTGCAACTCCTTCAATGAAGATTGCCGAATCGGTCAGCCCAGCATGTCTCGAATGCGCTTTTTCCCCGCTTTGTGTTTTTCGCTTGTCGCGCTGTTGCATGGCATTGCCGCCCGAGCTGCCGACACCACGCCCTCTCGCCCGGCCGAGTGGGCGCAGCCGGTCGAGGCGCAGTTCAACCTGTTCCGCATGTCACCGACGCTGTATCGCAGCGCCTTGCCCAGCCGCAGTGCGGTGTCGCTGTTGAACGATCTGCATGTCGTCACCGTAATCAACTTCCTGCCCGAAGCCGACAGCGACTGGCTCTCCGTGCCGGGCATCAAGCAAGTGCAGCTGCCGTATCGCACCAACCACGTCGACGACAGCGATGTGCTCAAGGCTCTGCGCGCGATTCAGTCCGCCGAGGCCAACGGCCCGGTGCTGATGCACTGCAAGCACGGCTCTGACCGCACCGGACTGATGGCAGCCATGTACCGGGTGGTGGTGCAGGGCTGGAGCAAAGAGCAGGCGCTCAAGGAAATGACCGAGGGTGGCTTTGGTGACAGTCAGCACTTTCACGACAGCGTGCGCTACGTGATGCAAGCCGACGTCGACCGCTTGCACGAAGCCTTGATCAATGGCGAATGCAGCACCAGTGCATTCGCCATGTGTTCGATGAAGAGCTGGTTCGACTCGGCCCACGTCCAGCGTTGATCAGCTCAATCGGCTGGCGCAGGAAACAGCGCGCTGTCGATCGGTTTTCCGAGAAAGGCTTGCAGTGCGGCGGGCAGTGCCTGCCTGTCCCCCGCTAACAAGTGTTCGCGCAGGTCCCGGCCCGTCTGCTCGTTGAACAGGCCTTCACGTTCGAAACGTTTGAACGCCTCGCTCGCCAGCACACCGGACCATTTGTAGGCGTACAGCGACGCCTCGTAACCGGTGACCAGATAATCGCAGCTGTTGGCGAAGCGGCAGTAGGTCGGGATGGACAGGTGCGCGAACTCGCCTTGCACATCCTCGACCACTTGTTGAACAGTGCGCCCGTCGCCATGACAGCGGTGCAGTTCGAAGTCGAACAGCGCGCTCAGCAACAGTATCGCCGTCTCCCGGCTGCGCTGGACGTCGGTGGTGGAAAACGCGGCAGTGGCCTGTGCTTCGGACAGGCGCTCACCAGTCTGGTGATGGGTACCCAGCCAACGCAGAAATTGCCCGGATAACGCCCATTGCTCGAACAGTTGCCCGACAAACTCGGCCGCGTCGCGGCTCAAGTGCGAGATACCGGACAGATTGTAGTGCGGCGAACGCGTCAGCACGTGATGCAGGCAATGGCCGAATTCGTGCAGCAGTACGCGTAAATCGTCATGTCCAAGCAGGTCCGGATGCCCGATCGCGGCGGCCGTGAAATTGCAATGCAGCGTGGCAATCGGCAGCGCTGGTCGGCCTTCGGCATTGATCCGTCGATTGCGCAGCACGCCGGTCCAGGCGAAGTCGGTGCCCGCCTCGTGATGGAAGGGATCGATGTAGATGAAGCCAATCGGTTGATCATGCTCGCTGATTTCCCACAGGCGAACGTTGTCGTGGAAGTGCTCCTGGCGGGAATTTTCGCTGATGCTGATGCCGAACATGTGCTCGCTGAAGCGACGCAAACTTTGCAGAGTGGCGTTCAGCGGGAAGAACTGGCGCAGGTCCTGCACCCCGCCGCCCACCTGCTTGAGGCGTAATTGCTCGGCGAGGAAGTTGTGATCCCACGCTTCTATCCGTTCAATGCCCTGCTGGCGGGCAGAGGCTTGCAGATCATCGGTTTCGCGCGCCAGCGCCGCTGCATTGAGGGCGATCTGCTGACGCAGAAAACGGCGGACCTGATCGGTATCCACAGCCATGCGGTCGTGCAGCCGCAGATGGGCAAAGTTGTCGAAACCCAGGAGCCGGGCTTTCGCATGACGCGCGGCCAGGAGCTTTGCCAGTACCGGTCCGTTGTCGAAACGGCCGGCGTAAGGCCCCTGATCCGAGGCGCGGGTGCACCAGGCTTTGAAGCATTCCTCGCGCAGACCGCGGTGCTGTGCCCGCTTCATGATCTGGTCGTAAGTGTTTTGATCCAGTGTCAGGCGCCAGCCGGACAGGCCGGCCTTTTTGGCGTTGGCAGCCAGATGCGCCTGTGTTTGCGCGGGCAGTCCCGCGAGCAGCGCGATATCGTCGATGTCTTTGTTCCAGGCGGCGTTGACTGCCTTGAGGTTGCTCTGAAAGCGTTTTTCCAGCAGATCGATTTCGCCATTCAAGCGCGCCAGTTCGTCGCGTTGCGCAATTGGCAATTCGCCCCCCGCCAGCTGAAACCTGCGCAGGAACTTTGTCAGCGAGGCTTTGCGTGAATCACTGAAGCTGGCGGCAACCGGACTCTGCGCCAATCGTTGATAAACCTGGAGCAGTCGTCGATTGGCAGCTTTCGCAGTTCTGTAACGTTGTGCGGCGTGGGTACTCAGGGCTTCCTGGGACAACCACTCGGGATCATCGGAATGACTGACCGAGAGGGATTCAATGACTGCCATGGTTTCAGCCAGACGCGCGTCGGCTTCATCGACAGCGATGACCACATCGTCCCAGTTGGGGTGGTCGACCTGAGTGGCGATGACGCTTTCGATGATCAGCAAGTTGTCGGCAACGATGCGCTCGACCGCGGGCAGCAAATGCTCGGCGCGTATCGCCGACCAGGGCGGCAACTGCCAATGTTGTAAAAGTGGATTGGTGTGGGGCATGACGTCTTCCGTGAGAGAGGGCTGGATTGGTCAGCCTAATCAGGAAGCGCAGGGCGAGGTGGTAGATGATTACCGCCACCTGCCGACGATCATCGGCAGGTGGCGGTAGCTGTCATTGTTGTTCGTCAGGCTTTTTCTTCAACTTCGGATTGGGGAAGAATTGCACCGCCTGGACCTTCTTGTCGGCGGCAGGTTTCAGCGCGCTGGTATTGACCCGCGTGCCCAGCTCTTTGGGCACCGACAGGCCCTGCTCGTTGAGGGTGTCGGAGTAGCCACAGGCCACGCATTCGCGGTGCGGCACGCCATCCTCGTTCCACATCATCAACTTGTCCGGCTCGCTGCACGCCGGGCAGACCGCCCCGGCGATAAAGCGCTTCTTGGTGATCACAGGGCCGTCGCTCATGCTGCCGCGTCCTCACTCAGACCGCTGTGGCGCAACAGCGCGTCGATCGATGGCTCACGGCCACGGAAGTCGACGAACAGCACCATCGGCGCCTGCGAGCCGCCGCGCGCCAGAATCGCCTCGCGGAACGCCCGACCGGTGTCGGCGTTGAGCACCCCGTCTTCCTCGAATTTCGAGAAGGCGTCGGCGGACAGCACTTCAGCCCACTTGTAGCTGTAATAACCCGCCGCGTAGCCGCCGGCGAAGATGTGCGCAAAGCTGTTGGGGAAGCGGTTATAGGCCGGGGGACGCATCACCGACACCTCGTCACGCACGCCCTCGAGTACCTGCGCCACGCTGCGGCCATCGCCGTGGGTGGCGTGCAGTTCGAAGTCGAACAGCGAAAACTCCAGCTGACGCACCATCATCAGGCCGGACTGGAAGTTCTTCGCCGCGAGCATTTTTTCCAGCAGGTCCTGCGGCAGTGGCTCGCCGGTCTCGTAGTGGCCGGAAATCAGCGCCAGGCCTTCCGGCTCCCAGCACCAGTTTTCCATGAACTGGCTCGGCAGCTCGACCGCGTCCCAGGCCACGCCGTTGATGCCGGATACGCCAGCGTGTTCGACGCGGGTCAGCAGGTGATGCAGGCCGTGGCCGAACTCGTGGAACAGGGTGGTCACTTCATCGTGGGTCAGCAGCGCAGGCTTGCCGCTGTCGGCCGGGGTGAAGTTGCACACCAGATTGGCCACCGGGCTTTGCAGCACTCCGTCGACGGTGCGACGACGGTCGCGGGCGCCGTCCATCCATGCGCCGCCACGCTTGTTGGCGCGGGCATACAGGTCGAAGAAGAAGCGGCCGACGTGCTGGCCGTTTTCCTTGATCTCGAACAGGCGGACGTCCGGATGCCAGGTGTCGAAGCCTTTCTGCTCGGCGATCTCGATGCCGTACAAACGCTGGACGATGGCGAACAGGCCGCTGAGGACTTTATCGATCGGGAAGTAGGCGCGCAGGGTTTCCTGAGCGACGCTGTAACGCTGCTCGCGGAGTTTTTCGCCGTAGAAACCGCTGTCCCAGCTTTGCAGGTCGGCGCAGCCCTGTTCGGCGGCGTAAGCGCGCAGCTGTTGCAGATCCTGCGCGGCGAACGGCTTGCTGCGCTGGGCCAGATCGCGCAGGAAGCTCAGCACCTGATCGCTGGATTCGGCCATTTTCGTCGCCAGACTCAGTTCGGCGAAACTGGCGAAGCCCAGCAGTCGGGCCAGTTCCTGACGCAGGTCGAGGATCTCTTCCATCACCGGGCCGTTGTCGTTCTGGCCAGCATTCGGGCCTTGGTCCGAGGCGCGGGTGCAGTAGGCGGCGTAGACTTCTTC
>NZ_RAZO01000242.1:1780-6181 GCF_004307535.1 Pseudomonas sp. Sample_9 | reverse complement strand
TAACGTTTCTGCTCGGCTTCCGGCAGATCGATACCCGACAGACGGAAATCGCGCAGGGCGTGTTCCAGAATGGTCTTTTGCGCGACGTCGAAACTGGCAGCTTCCGGACTGTTGGCCAACGCTTCATACGCCTGGAACAGTTCGCGGTTCTGGCCCATTTCGGTGGAGTAGGCGCTCAGGGCCGGCAGGCACGACTCGTAGGCTTCACGCAGTTCGGCACTGTTGCACACGGCGTTAAGATGGCTGACCGGGCTCCACGCCGCACCGAGACGATCGTTGAGTTCGTCCATCGCCAGCACCAGACCGGCCCAGGTCGGGTTCTTGCCCTGGGTCTTGAGGATTTCGGCGATGGCGGCGCGGTTGTCCGCGAGAATGGTTTCGATGGCGGGCAGGACGTGTTCGGCACGGATCGTGGAGAACGGCGGCAGGTCATAGGACTGCAAAAGAGGGTTGTTCACGCTCACGGTTGGCACCTTGGCTGGAAGAAACATGCGCCCATCTTAATTACAATCGACACTCACCGCAGCTATCGGCGACAGAGAGAGAACTAATCGTGTCCCTTCGCAAATACCAGAATCACACCCCCCGCCTGAGCAACGGCGCATTCGTCGACGGTTCGGCGGTGGTGATCGGCGACGTCGAAATTGGCGCAGACAGCTCGGTCTGGCCGCTGACGGTGATCCGTGGCGACATGCACCGCATCCGCATCGGTGCGCGCACCAGCGTGCAGGACGGCTGCGTGCTGCACATCACCCACGCCGGCCCGTTCAACCCGGACGGCTTTCCCTTGCTGATCGGCGATGACGTAACCATCGCCCACAAGGTCATGCTGCACGGCTGCACCGTTGGCAGCCGCGTGTTGATCGGCATGGGCAGCATCGTCATGGACGGTGCCGTGGTGGAAGACGATGTGATCATCGGCGCCGGCAGCCTGGTGCCGCCGGGCAAGCGCCTGCAGAGCGGCTTCCTGTATGTCGGCAGCCCGGTCAAGCAAGTGCGCCCGCTGACCGACAAGGAAAACGCCTTCTTTACGTACAGCGCGGCGAACTACGTCAAGCTCAAGGACCTGCATCTGGCCGAAGGCTACGACCAGCTCTGAATCGCCCTACACCTGCTCGGGAATTTCCATGCATTACCAGACCGTACTGTTCGACCTCGATGGCACCCTGACCGACCCGCGTGAGGGCATCACCCGCTCAATTCAATTTGCTCTGGCCAATCTCGGCATCGACGAGCCGGACCTGAGCAAACTGGAACACTTCATCGGCCCGCCGCTGCTGCAAGCGTTCATGCAGTTCTACGACTTCGACGAGGCCAAGGCCTGGGAAGCGGTGAATTTCTATCGCGAGCGCTTCAAGGTTACCGGCCTCTACGAGAATCGGGTGTTCGACGGGGTCACGCCGCTGCTGGAAACCTTGAGCGGGCAGGGGCGGCAGTTGTACATCGCCACCTCCAAGCCGTGGGTATTCGCCCGCGAGATCGCCCGGCACTTCGACTTCGCCCGCCACTTCAAGGTGATCTACGGCAGCGAGCTGGACGGCACGCGAACCAACAAAGTTGAGCTGATTGCGCACTTGCTTGAGGAAGAACGCCTGGACCCGGCACAGACCCTGATGATCGGTGATCGCAAGCACGACCTGATCGGCGCCCGCAGCAACGGCATGGATGCGGCGGCGGTGGGGTATGGGTTTGGCAGTTTCGAGGAGTTGAATGCGGAGGCGCCGGCTTATCACTTTGAAACCTTGGACGAGTTGCATCAGGCGTTTTTGCAGCGCTGATGAAATAGCCTTCGCGAGCAGGCTCGCTCCCACATTGGATCTCGCTGCCTCTGTGGGAGCGAGCCTGCTCGCGAAAGGGCCGTTATGCCTCCGAGTTCCTTAGGACTGGGCCAGCGCTTCCAGCGCCGCCTTACGCTCATCAACCGGCAACCGTCCCAACCGCTCGACCTCGGCATAAAACCTCAGCCAATCCCCATCTACTTGCCTGAACACCGCCGCAAACGCCGGCACCCACTGGTCATACAGCCCGAACGGCAACAACCGCGCGTTGTTCAGTGGCGCATTGACCCAGGCGTCATAGCGCTTATCCCCGGCCCACTGACTGTCGCGCATGACCCGATACTCCCGGCGCAAGCGCTCGAATTCAGCTGCTTTGCGCTCACGCATCTGCTCAACCGACAGCGGCTGCGCATAGAGCTTCTCCAGTCGTGAACGCGTGTCGAGCACCAGACCGATGAACTGGTCACGCTGCTTGAGCCTGGCATCCGACTCCGCCGGCAGGCCGCGAGATGCGCGCCACTGCCGCGTGCCTTCCTGCTCGACGAAGGTGGCGAATGACTCGTTGAACTCGGTGTCGTCCTTCACATAGAACTTCTGGTGCGCCAGTTCATGAAAGATCAGCGTGGCCAGTCGTTCGTCGCCCCAGCCCATCATCGAATTGAGGATCGGGTCATTGAACCAGCCAAGCGTCGAGTACGCCTCGACCCCGCCGATCGACACGTCCATGCCCTGCAGACGTTGAAGCGCCGCTTCGCCACGGGCGGCGCTCTGGCTGTAGTAGCCGCGATAGGCCACGCAGCCGGCAATCGGGAAGCAGTGATTCTGCGGGGTGAGGGAAAACTCTGCGGTGGCGAACACGTTCCACACCACGAACGGCCGGCCGATGTCGGCGTAGAGACGATAGCTCCGGTTGTCCGGCAGATGCAGGTGCTCGCTGGCGAACGTGCGAGCCTTCTGCGATTGAGCCAAATGCGAGCGCAATCTGGCGTCGCGATTCGGGTCGGCAATGACTTTCTCCACCGGCTCCCGTGCGCGCAGCAATTGCAGTTGGCCGCTGGCCAACTGGCTGTAGTAGCTGACGCTGGTGCAACCGTTGAGCAACAAAAACAACACACCCGGAAACAAAATCGGAAAAACGCGATCAAGTAACCCAAGGCTGGTAAACGGCCTGATCACAATAAGAAATTCCCCGGAAAGTCCGCCCCAAGACTATCCCGCCTCAAGGAGCACCGCTATGCGCATGTTGATGCTGACAGGAGGCCTGCTGACGCTGGCCGGTTGTGCCGGATTCGGAATGCCCGACCCCGACCCCTCGCAAGCCTGGATCGATCTCGACGCCCGCCAACACGACACGGCGCTGCAAGCCGTACAAGTCGATGCCACCCAGGCCATCGACAAACGTTATTTCGAAGTGCAGCCCGGCAGCCATGAGCTGAAGGTGCGCTATCAATTCCCGGTCGAGGCCACCAATATTGGCCCGAATGCCGAACCGCTGTGGCGCGATTGCCAGATGAGCGTGAAATTCAAGGATTTCAACGCCGGCCAGCGCTATCAGTTGCAGGCGGGCAGCATCGGCTTCCGGCCGTGGGCCAAGCTTTATGATGAACAGCGCAAGGTCGTCGGCCAGGGCACACCGGCGGGCTGCCAGAGCAGTTGATCGGCGCTATGCTGGCTATTCGAATCTGCGGATATCCATCATGCGTACCTTGCTGCTGTTGCTCGTTGTCGGTCTGGTCGCCGGTTGCCAGACGCCATTGCCACCGGTTGACCCGCACATGGCCTGGGTCGACTTCTCTACGCCAAGCCCCGGGGGCAAGTTGCTGATGGCCGAGCGTCTCGACAACCAGCGCTTGAACGACGGGCGCTTTTTCCAGGTGACTCCCGGTAGCCATGAGCTGCGGGTACGTTTCGACTTCGAAGTGTTTGGCGGCGGTGGCAGTCTGCTCACCGGCCCGGTGGAGCGCTTATGCTACCTGACCATTCGCTACGACCACTTCGAGGCCGGCCAGCGTTATCTGCTGGAAGGCCGCTCGCTGGCATTCACGCCGAGCGCGCGTTTGTACAATGCCAAGCGCGAGATCGTTGCTGAAGACCGCGAGTTCCACTGCATCATCTAGCGCTTCAGCTGTCGTTTCTCTGGTAAATGATCCGTTTGGTGCCGTTCTCGCAAGAACCGACGATCATGGCCGAGTCGTGCTGCTTCGCCTCTTCTGCCGTGATGATTTCCAGGGTGTAGGAGGGAATGGCCTTCGCCTGAATCTTGATCTCGATTTCCTTTCTGAGCTCTTCGCAGTCCTTCGGGGCTGCGAAAGCGGACGTGGCCAGTGCACTGCAAAGGATCGCCAAGCCAATACGTTTCATCGATGAAGCTCCTTGAGGCAGCGCGCACGGGTGTGCGCTGAAGCTGCTGTCGATTATTCGACCATAATTCTGCGGAGCGGGTTCTGACTTTGCTCACACCTTGTATTAATTGCTGGTCGCTGAGCAGGTTTCGAGACTGCCTTCGCGAGCAGGCTCGCTCCCACACTGGATCTGCGACGTGCACAAATCCCCTGTGGGAGCAAGCCTGCTCGCGAAGGCGTCAGCCCGGCAAACGCCGAATCAGCTGACCAGCGAAGCCTCG
>NZ_RAZO01000242.1:0-1680 GCF_004307535.1 Pseudomonas sp. Sample_9 | reverse complement strand
GCTCGCGAAGGCGTCAGCCCGGCAAACGCCGAATCAGCTGACCAGCGAAGCCTCGAGAGTGATCTTCGCATTCAGCACCTTGGAAACCGGGCACCCTTCCTTGGCCTTGTTGCTCAACTCTTCAAACTGCTGCTGAGTCGCGCCCGGGATCTTCGCCTTGAGAATCAGCTTCACCGCAGTGATCGCGAAGCCGCCGTCAACCTGATCGAGGGTGACTTCGGCGTTGGTGTCGATGCTGTCTGCCTTCAGGCCCGCATCACCGAGAATCATCGAAAACGCCATGGAGAAGCAGCCGGCGTGGGCCGCGCCGATCAGTTCTTCCGGGTTGGTACCCTTGCCGCCTTCGAAGCGCGCCTTGAAGCCGTAAGGTGCTTCGCGCAGTACGCCGGTTTCGGTGGAGATCGAGCCGAGACCGGTTTTCAGATCGCCTTCCCAATGCGCCGATGCCTTTTTCACGATAGCCATGTCTGCCTCCTTAAATATGGCGCGGAACGCCGCGCCGTCGCGGTTTTTACTAGCAAGGCTTCTGAGGATAGACGGCGGAACAAAGTTCAGCCTGGCTGAATCGTTGACTTTTTTAGTAGGAAATTTCGTCGCTGCTATTGAATCTCGGGTATATGCCCTCATTCCATAAAACACGCTTATGGATTTGGCAGGTTTTCGTTCGCAAGAAAAACCTGCCTCCCCACCCGGAGATGCAGGTTCATGAAAAAACTGTCCGACGTTAAATTTTCCACTCTCGACCTGGTGCCGGTGCGCGAAAACGGCAGCGCGGCGCAATCGCTGCGCAACTCGCTGGACCTGGCGCAGCATGCCGAGAAATTCGGCTACACGCGCTTCTGGGTCGCCGAACACCACAACATGGACGGCATCGCCAGTTCCGCGACGTCGGTGTTGCTCGGCTATCTGGCCGGGGGCACGTCGACGATCCGCGTCGGTTCCGGCGGGGTGATGCTGCCCAACCATGCGCCGCTGGTGATTGCCGAGCAGTTCGGCACCCTTGAGAGCCTGTACCCGGGACGCATCGACCTGGGCCTGGGCCGCGCCCCCGGCTCGGACCAGATGACCGCCCGCGCCTTGCGCCGTGAGCGCTCGGGCAGCGCTGACGACTTCCCTGAAGACGTCGCCGAACTGATGCGCTACCTCGGCCCGCGCACCCCGGAGCAACGGGTGATCGCCATGCCCGGCACCGGCACCAACGTGCCGATCTGGCTGCTCGGCTCAAGTCTGTTCAGCGCGCAATTGGCGGGTGAGCGCGGCTTGCCTTACGCCTTCGCCTCGCACTTCGCGCCGCGCTTCATGCACGAGGCGATCCGCATCTATCGCAACCACTTCAAGCCTTCTGCCGTGCTGGACAAGCCGTACGTAATGCTCGGCGTGCCGCTGGTGGCGGCCGATACCGATGAGCAAGCCGATTATCTGGCGACGTCGGTGTACCAGCGCATTCTTGCGTTGATGCGTGGCCAGAGCCTGGTGCAGCGTCCACCGGTGAAAACCATGGACGGTCTGTGGCTGCCCCATGAACGTGAGGCGGTGGGCGATTTCCTCGGCCTCGCCATGGTCGGCGGCCCGCAGAAGATCCGCGCCAAACTGGAAGTGTTGATCGAGCAGACCCAAGCGGATGAGCTGATTTTCACCAGTGATCTTTACGAACACGCCGATCGCATCCATTCCTACGAA
>NZ_RAZO01000464.1:0-1334 GCF_004307535.1 Pseudomonas sp. Sample_9 | reverse complement strand
ACCTGTGGTCAGCGGCCTACGCGGTACTGCTCAGCGGGCGCGGCGAAACCTACGAGCACGCGTCGGCCGAGCGCACCAAGGATCTGCTGATTGGCGGCATCGCCCTGGTTTACGCGGTGTGGCTGTTGTATGCCGGCGGGGTGAAATATCTGCTGCTGTCGGCGCTGCTGTATGCGCCGGGGGTGATTCTGTTTGCCAAGGCCAAGCGTGAACAGGGCCAGCCGGTTTTCACTACGGTGGAGAAAGGAATTTTTGCCTGCGTGGTGATCGGGGCGGGGCTGGCGGCGTATGGGTTGTATAGCGGAGTGTTGTCGTTGTGATCTGAAAAGCCGCCCCTCACCCCAGCCCTCTCCCAGAGGGAGAGGGGGCCGGCCGAGGTGTCTGGCGCTATACATCGACCTGAGCGATCGAGTCGATTATGGATTCGACGAAAATCTTTCACGTCGGCGTAACTCTCCAATATCCCCCAATCAGTCCCCTCTCCCTCTGGGAGAGGGCTAGGGTGAGGGGCTTCTCATGGCCAACAGGGAGGATGCGAGCCCAACTCCGTCGCCGGCAAATCCCACTGCAGCGCCGTCCCACCGATGTGCACCGGCACGCGCAATCTGCGCGCCGGCCCCCACGCGGTGTTTTCAATCGCCGGATCCTGATCCCGCGCGTCTTCGGCCCGCAGCGGGTCATGCGTCCCCGGCCCATGCTCGAGCAACAGCTTCGCCGTCCGTGCCAGCGACAACCGCGCCGAACCCCCGCGACCGTTGGCCAGTCGTTCAGTCAGCAATCTGATCGCACTCGCCGCCAGCAGATACCCGGTCGCATGATCCAGCGCCTGCACCGGCAGCGGCGTCGGTTTATCGCTGTGCTTCCAATGCTGTCCGGCCTCGGCGATGCCGCTGCTCATCTGCACCAGGCTGTCGAAGCCCCGGCGGTTCTGCCAGGGGCCGCTCCAGCCGTAGGCGTTGAGGCAGACGTCGATCAGCCCCGGTGCCAGTTGTCGACGGCGCTCAACACCAAAGCCGAGGTGTTCCAGAGCGTCGGCGCGGTAGCCGTGCAGCAGAATGTCGGCGTCTTTCAGCAAATCTTCGAACACTGCGCGATCCGCTGGTACTTGCAGATCCAGCCGCGCACAGCGTTTGCCCACGGTCATTTCCGGGACCACGCCGGGTTCGTTCCAGCTCGGTGGATCGATGCGCAGCACGTTTGCGCCCAGCCCAGCGAGGAGGCGGCTGGCGGTGGGGCCGGCGAGGACGCGGGTCAGGTCGAGCACCTTGATCCCTGCCAGAGGCCGTGCGATCGAGCCTTGCCATGGGCTGCGGTTCTCGTCCGTCTGCTCGATG
>NZ_RAZO01000393.1:0-14413 GCF_004307535.1 Pseudomonas sp. Sample_9 | reverse complement strand
GCTATCAGAGCGTCGGCATGCCGCTGAACTTCGCCCAGACCCTGCAACGGCGCAAGCCGGTCAGTGTCGCCGACAGCGAACGCTTTGCCCTGGAACTGGCCAACCTCGGCGTGTCCGTGCGCCTGACCCTGCACTGGCAGAATCGCGACTATTGGGTGCTGGTGCGTCAGCGTCGGCAGGATCGCGGCGACGTGGTACTGAAGCTGATTTCCGGCTACGTGCCGGCCCACGAATTGAATATTCCGCTGCACACGGCGATTCAGGAAATTGCCGAAGAGTGCCTGCTGGAAACACCGGAAGGCTGGCTCGGCGGGCGTTTCAACGACACCTGGTTGCCGGCGCCCTACTCCGCCGCGCTGCATTACCGCGAAGCGCTGCCGTTTCGCCTGACACCGCTGTCCGGTTCGGCACGGCCGGTGCGCTGCGCCAACCTGCAATTGCTGGAGCGGCCACGGGCCTACGTGCATTTGCCGACGGCGTCATTGCAATTGATCTATGACCTGCGCCTGGACGTACCCAAAGAGGCGAAATCCCTGAGCCTGTTTCATGTCGACGAGCGTCTGGAAGGCGATCAACTGGTGGCGCGGCTCGATCGCAAACGGCCTGACCTGTACTTGATGCCATTGCACGACGGTCAGCCGCTGCCCGAGTTGTATACGCTGAAAAAGGATCAACTGTATCCGGCGAGTACGCGCGGTCTGTATCTGGCTGAAAGCTTTGCCCGACAGGATGGCTGGCTGGTGCGCGATGAGCGGATTCGCTGGAAGGACTGGTTGCGCCAACAGGGCCTGACGCCAGCGGAGAAGGCCACTGGACTGGCACGCCTGCGCGGCAAGGCCAGGCAGCTGCTGAAGAAAATCGTACCGCGCAAGAAAGTGAATTCCTGAAAAGCAAAAAGATCGCAGCCTTCGACAACTCCTGCATTGGAATGTATTTCCCTGTAGGAGCTGCCGCAGGCTGCGATCTTTTGATCTTATCGGCCGCGGATCTTTTCTACGATCGCTGTCGTCGAGCTGTTTTCCACCAGACCCAAAACTTTCACGGTGCCGCCGTAAGCGGTAACGATATCGGCGCCGACTACCTGATCGATGCCGTAATCGCCGCCCTTGACCAACACATCCGGTTTAACCTCGCGCAGCAGGTTTTCCGGCGTGCCTTCAGAAAAGCTGATCACCCAGTCCACCGCGCCGAGACCGGCGAGTACCGCCATGCGTCGATCAACGCTGTTGATCGGCCGGCCCGGGCCTTTCAGGCGGCTGACCGAGGCGTCATCGTTGACCGCGACGATCAGACGATCGCCTTGAGCGCGGGCCTGTTCCAGATAGGTCACGTGGCCGGCATGGAGGATGTCGAAGCAGCCATTGGTGAAGACAATCCGCTCGTTGTGCGCACGGGCATCGTCAACCGCCAGCAGCAGTTGCTCAAGACCCAGCACACCTCGCTCCGAACCTTCTTCGCGCTGAATGGCGCGGCGCAGCTCCGGGGCGCTGATCGCTGCTGTACCGAGCTTGCCGACGACGATGCCTGCTGCCAGATTGGCCAGCGCCACGGCGTGCGGCAGTTCTTCGCCAGCGGCAATGGCTGACGCCAATGTCGAAATCACCGTATCGCCGGCACCGGTCACGTCGAACACTTCGCGGGCGCGGGCCGGCAGGTGCAACGCCGGATGATCCGGGCGCAACAAGGTCATGCCGTGTTCGCCGCGGGTCACCAGCAGTGCGCCGAGGTCGAGTTCCTGCATCAGCACGGCGCCTTTGCTCACCAGCTCGTGCTCGTCGGCGCAACCACCGACGATGGTTTCGAACTCGCTGAGGTTCGGCGTTATCAGGCTGGCGCCGCGGTAGATCGAAAAATCCTTGCCCTTCGGATCGGCCAGCACCGGAATGCCCTTGGCACGGGCGGCCTGGATCAGCGTCTGATGATTCTTCAGCGCGCCTTTACCGTAATCCGACAGCACCAGCACTTTGATGCCTTCCAGCAGCTCGTCGACCTGCGCGGTCAATGCCAGCGCATCAGTGGCGAACACTTCTTCGAAATCGATACGCAGCAATTGCTGGTGCCGGCTCATGACCCGCAGTTTGACGATGGTCGGTTGATGGGCGATGCGCTGAAACAGGGCTCGTACGCCCGCACCCTTGAGACTGTTGCTCAGGCTGTCGGCGGCTTCGTCATCGCCGGTCACGCCCACCAGCGATGCCGGTGCGCCCAGCGCGGCAATGTTCAGCGCCACGTTGGCGGCACCGCCCGGGCGATCTTCGATCTGCTCGACCTTGACCACCGGCACCGGCGCCTCAGGGGAAATCCGTGAGGTTCCGCCATGCCAGTAACGGTCGAGCATGACATCGCCGACCACCAAGACAGGGGCTTGATCGAATCGCGGCATCGACAATTTCATGGAGCAACCCACATACAAAATGAACAGGGGCGCGATATTAACAGGATCGCGCGCACCGGGAATACACGAGGGTGAGGCTGGCCCACCCTCATCTGCAGATCAGGCAATGTCTTCGGCCGGAGCATCCAGCCCCATCGCATGCAGCCGCGCGTAATAGCCATTGTGAGCAAGCAATTGGGCATGAGTGCCGCGTTCGACGATCTCGCCCTGATCCATGACGAGGATCAGATCGGCCTTCTCGATGGTCGACAAACGGTGGGCAATCACCAGCGTGGTGCGGCCTTTCATGACATGGTCGAGTGCTGCCTGAATGTGCCGCTCGGACTCGGTATCAAGGGCCGAAGTCGCCTCGTCGAGGATCAGCAGCGGGGCATTTTTCAACAGCGCCCGGGCGATCGCCAGACGCTGACGCTGTCCACCAGACAACAGCACACCGTTCTCGCCGACCTGGGTATCGAGGCCCTGGGGCATTTGCGCGATGAAGTCCATGGCAAATGCATCCCTGGCGGCTTTCTCGATATCTTCGCGAGGCGCGCCTGCAAGATCGCCGTAAGCGATGTTGTTGGCGATGGTGTCGTTGAACAGCGTCACGTGCTGGGTCACTTGCGCCACATGGCGACGCAGATTGCGCAGGCGATAATCTTCGATCTCGACATCATCGAGCAGAATTTCGCCGCTCTCGTGGTGATAGAAGCGCGGAATGAGACTGGCCAGCGTCGATTTGCCGCTGCCGGAACGCCCGACCAGTGCGATCATCTGACCTGGTGACGCGGTGAAGCTGATGTTTTTCAGCACTTCCCGTTCGGTGCCCGGGTAAGTGAAGCTGAGGCTGTTCACCGCCAGGTGGCCACTGACCCGATCACGCTCGATCGTGCCGGTATCGATTTCCGGTTCAACGTCGAGTTGCTCGAAAATGCTTTCAGCACCGGCCACGCCTTTCTGAATGGTCGAGCTGACTTCGGACAATTGCCGGATCGGCTTCGGCAGCAAACCTGCTGCCGTGATGTACGCGACCAGATCACCGGCCGTTGCATCACCGCGCAGGAACAACACCAGGAACATCAGCACGGCCATGGCGGTGTAGATCACCAGCTGCAGCATCGGCGTATACACGGCGCCAGTCTTGGTCATGCGCAACTGTTTGTCGGTGTTGCTCTGACTGGCCGCCGCAAAACGCTGCTGCTCATAAGCCTCGCCACCAAAACTGCGCACGACGCGATAGCCTTGAATGGTTTCGGAAGCGACGTGAGTGACATCGCCCATGGCCACTTGAATCTTCTTGCTCTGCTTGCGGAATTTCTTGCTGGTGTTGCCGACCATGAACGCGATCACGGGCAGAATGGCCAGCATCACCAGGGTCAGCTTCCAGTTCATCCAGAGCAGATAGGCGAACAGGAAAACCACGGTCAGGCCTTCGCGGATCACCACTTTGATGGCATCTGTGGCGGCACCGGTGACCATGGTCACGTTGAAGGTGATGCGCGAGATCAGATGACCCGAGTTATGGGTATCGAAATAGCGATTGGGCAGTACCAACAGCTTGTTGAACAGTTCGATACGCAGGTCATGCACCAGCCCCAACGAAACCCTCGCCAGGTAATAGTTGCCGAGAAACGAGCCGAGGCCTTGCCACGCGGCGATCAGGATGATCAGCAACGGCACAGCCATCAACAGCTGCACGTCTCGCAGATAGGGCACATTGGGGAAGAGCACCGCTTCAGGGTTGCTCAGGCCATCGACGAAATACTTGAGAATCCCGGCCAGCATCGGTTGCGTGGAAGCAAAGATCACGAAGCCCACGATACTCAGCAGGAAAAGACCGATATAGGGTTTTACGTACCCCAACAGCCGAAAGTAGATTTTCAGGCTGGATTCCTGTTCCGCTTTGGGCGGTGCGTCAGTCATCGTAGAGCTCACTGGTTAAGAAGAACGCGAAATTTTATCACAAGCGCCGCCATTGGCCCGCGCCCATACCAAAACGCTGGCAAGCCCCAACGGCAGCCAGCTGATGAACCATTCGGCACGAGGGGTGCCGGTCAGGCTGGCAGCGTCGAACTGCATCGCCAGTGTCGAGAACAGCCAGATACCGATAACCCCACGGGCATAAAGGGTCTCGCGAACTTTCCAAGCCTGGAGAATCACGCCGAACCAGACGGCAGCCCATAACAGCAGTCCCGGCAGACCCAGCACGATTGCGACGTGGGTAAACAGATTGTGGGCGTGGTCGAAAGTCATGCCCGACCAGAAAACCCGATAGTCCCCACCCAGGCCCAACCCACCCCAGGGATGTTTGGCGATCATATCCAGAGAGGCCATCAGAATCTGCGGACGATACGAGACCCCGCGCGCCAGAACCAATGGTTCGAAAAACCACAGCGCCAGCATGGCCACCACCAGAGCTACGGCCGCGACGATGCGACTGTGGCGGTCACGGCACCACATCGGCATGGCCAGGATGGTGAGAAACAATGCCAATCCCGCACCACGACTCTGACTCATCAGCACAAATGTGCCCAGCACCGCCAGCGCCAACGCATAGATCACTTGCCATATCACACCGCGGGGCGCCCACAATGCCAGCCACACAGCCGCCACACCGATCACATAGCCACCAAGGATCGGATGCGCCAGCTCACCCAGCCCTTCCACCCGGGCGGACCAGACGTTGCCTTCTATGCCGTAGAACTTGACGATAGCCACCAGCGCAGTCACTGCCAGCCCCAGCCCGCCCCACTGCATGATGCGGATCAATCGCTCGGGACGCCCATTGGCAAACACCGGAAAAAACAGCAGAAACACCACGATGTACAACAGGCGCTTGGCTTCGCGGCCGGGCTCAGGTGCGTTTGTCCATGCCAGACTGATCAGCGACCAGATCAGCAGACCGAGCATTGGCAGGTAGATCCAGCGTTGCTCATGGAGCACTGCAATGACGCGATGGCGCGCCGGCCAACACAGCAACAGCGCCGGCAACCAGACGAGAGCGACCAGCCCTTGTTGGTAGACCTTGTTGGTGGGCGCTACGGCAATGGCCAGTAGAAACCACAAGAGCCCTGTCGCCATCCATAGTTGCGCCCAGCGTGTTTCCTGCATCAATCTGCTCCTGACAAGGGTTCGCCCATGCGACGCGGCATGGTTAAAATCGAAACTTTTCGGCATCATTGCCCGCTACAACACCCCGCACTTTCGACAAGGCTTCCTACGATGCGATGCTCCCGGCTTTCACAAGCCGCTCTAGACCAAATGATCGACGCTGCCAAAGTGCTGGAAGCGGACAGCTACGGGCCGAAAGTCTACCTGCTGCAGGATGGAAAAATTCTTAAACTGTTCCGTCGCAAACGGTTTTTTTCATCCGCTTTGTTTCGCCCCTATTCGAAGCGATTCATCGACAATGCCGTCGAACTGCAAAAGCTCGGCGTACCGACGTTGCAGATTCTCCAGTTCTTCCGCCTCGAGAAACCCGGCATGACCGCCGTGCTGTATCAGCCTCTGCCAGGGCAAACGCTGCGGCAGATCGCCAGCGAGCAAGGGTTCGACTGGAAGCAGGCATTGCCGGATCTGGCCGCCCTGATACGCAGCCTGCACCGCTCGGGCATCTATTTCCGCTCCCTGCATCTTGGCAATATCGTCGTCACACCAGACAACCGCATGGGCCTGATCGATGTCGCCGACATGCGCTTTACCCGTGGACCGTTGCCCGAACGCTTGATCAGACGCAACCTGCAACATTTCGCCCGCTATATTGCGCGCGAGAAGCTGAACGACAGCTTTCCGATGCAAGCACTGGAGCGCGCAGTGTTGTCGTCATGAAAACAATGCGCGGGCAGCCTGGCTGAAGCTCGACCAGGCCTCGTCCGGCGCAAGCATCCGGTATTGCTCGGCATTGATCGCCCGAGATGAGGCACTGAAGGCTCGGTCAATGGCCTCGGACCATGCTTGCGTGTCATTGACCGGGGCATACCAGCCAGCGCTGCCCAGCTGTTCGCTGAACACTTCCAGATCGCTGCACAGCACCGGTACGCCGGCCATCACCGCCTCCTGCATGACCAGCCCCAAGCCCTCTTCCAACGAAGGTATGGCAACCCAGTCGAATGCACGATAAAGCTGCGCTGCTTCGTTCAGATGCCCGGTCAGCAAGACCTTCCCATGCAAGCCAAGCGCTTCGATGCGCTGCTCCAGGGCCGTACGTTTGGAGCCCTCACCAATAATGACCAGGCGCAAGTCCGGGCGGGTGTCGAGTGCTGCAGCAAAGGCATCAAGCAGATAGCCGAAACCCTTTTCGGAGACCAGCCGCCCCACCGCGCCCAATACCGGCGTATCGCCTTGCGGCAATCCCAACCGTGCCCGGGCTTGCTCGCGGGTGAACAGCTCAGCGCGAAATGCCTCCGGATCGAACGCACTTCGCAACGGAGTGACAGGCATCTGCAGATCATGAGCCAGCGAATCGGCAAGGGTGCTGGAGACAGCAACCAATGTCAGCCGGGACGCCGGCAATGCCTGAAAAAGTGCCTGATCGCCGGCATTCAGACGTGCCGAGCCATGGAAAATCACCACGACGCGGATGTCTGGCAGACTCTTGAGGACCGGCAATAACGTGCGTGCCACCCCCATGCCGTCCAGCAGCAGCAATCGAGCGTCGCTGTCCACTAGCGCCTGGCGAAACCTCGCCCGCATCAAGGGTCTGGCGAAGCGCCAGAAATGCCGGCCTTTGAGGCGGGCCGACGATAATTGCCACTCCCGTACCTCGCCGACGTCCACGCCGCACTCGGTTCCCTGCCCCTGGAGCAGCCAGGTCTTGACCTCCGCCGAAGGCGAGGCCTGAGACAATATTTGCTGGTGCACTTTATGGATTGATGCGAACGGAGCACCACCGGCCCACATGATATTCAGGATATTCATCGGGCAGAAAGCCGTTGCATGGATTTGCGGGGACAAGCTGCGGCGTACTCGAACTCAGTTGATGAACCAGCCAATGCAGACTCCCAGCAATAGAAACAGGGCGAACTTGATCTGTTCGCGGCGATTGCGGCGCGCTTTGCGTTCACGCTCGACATCCGTTTGCACATGCAGGCCGAAACCGGTGTGCATGACCGCGTCTGCCTCGAGGATCAAGGCGTCCCTGTTCAATTGCGAGTAGCGCTGTGACAAGGCCTTTTCGCCACCGTGCCCGGCGAAAGGTGCACACAACCGATAGTCCTCGAGTCGGCGCAACCCCGGGTTCAGCGAGAACCCCTGCCACTCCGGCTTGTCGGAAATCAGCGGATAACACGCAACGCCATCGACAATCTCGCGCGCGCCCAAATGGATATAAGGGCTGTGAACACGCAGATCGTGATTATAGCTGCGCAACCAGATCTGCAGAATTTCCGGCCGGGCCTCCAGAATAGTCATGGAGTCTTCCACGAACCCCGGACGGTAGAACTCCCAGTCGTCTTCGCAATGGAAGATATAAGGCGTAGTGACCTGCCCGTAGGCCAGGTCGATCGATGCCAACTGGCCCAGCTTCGGACGATTGACGAAGATCGTGCAATGCTCTTTCCAGTGCGCAGGCAGAATCCCGGCAACGCCTTCGTCGCCGGCATCTTCGGTGATGAACACTTCACGAATGGGTGCCGTGTTGTATCGGTCGAAGCTGTCGAGAGTGGTCTTGAGCAGATCGAGTCGACCGCAGCTGGTAACCACCAATGTAATCTGGCTTTCTTTGGAAAATTGCACCGAAATCTCGTTAATCAGAAGTCGCCAGCAATATCACTGGCTATATGACACTTGTCAAATGCCCAGTTTCAGGCGGATTTTTTCCAGCAGACTCAGCGGCGCCCGATCACGCAGCGGTGGCTCAAGCTCTTCAACGATGCGCTGACCGATCCGCGCAAAACTGAACTGACGTACCGCCAGCTCACGACCGTTGTCAGCGATGCGCTGCGCCAGTTGCGGATCTTCGCGCAGCCTGGCCAGTTTTTCCTGCAACTGCGTGATCGTCTGATAGAACACCACGTTGTGCATGTCCTGCAAACCCAGCGCCGCGCCTTCGGCGGCGCCTTGATCATAGGCCAGCAGGACGCAGCCGCAAGCCATGGCTTCGAAGTTCTTGATCATGAACTCGCCCATGCCCACGTCCGCGCTGACAAAAAAGCGGATACGGTTGAGCGTTTCCAGGTATTCAGCCCCGGACTTGGTCCGCGTTACCAGCAGGGGCTCGACCTGACCCAATTCATCCAGCAGTGCCTTGCGACCGCTGTAGGCCACACTGTTGGTACTGCCGACGAAGGCAAGTTCGATATCCCGCTCGCGCCCCAGGTCTTGCAATTGCGTCTGATCGTAGCCCTTGGGCACGAACACGGCGTCGAAGCCCTCCGAGCGCAGACGCTCGGCAACCACGAAACCGGAACTGATCACGCGTGCCCACGGCAAGCGGCGGTAGTGCGCGCTGAACTTGCCAGTGTATTTGCAGGGGATGTAATTCTGATAGGCGTCGTGCTCCAGAATCACCAGATTGGGGATGGTGCGGATAAACCCGACTTGACGGATCTCCTGCTTGAAGCGCAAGAAAAACACGATGCGGTCATAGCGCGAAACGTCGACTTCGCGGCGGAAATATCGACGCAGATTGCGCTGCTCGTCACCACTCAACCAGCGCAAATCGCAATCGCAATGGGCTGCAACACCCTCGTACAAACGATCGAGTATGGCCCGTTGATCTTTCTGCACCAGAAATAGAACTTTCATTGTCTTCCTTGCCGCAACAGCAACCCGAGCAAACCTGAACATGCCCGCCCGCAAGAAGGTCTTGCGCGGGCGCCTGTGTCGTTACAAACGCCAGAACAGTTCATGTCGCCGAACCGCCTTGCGGAAAAATTCGTTCTCGCCATAAGGCGAACCGGAGCGCCCTGCCAGCAATCGCTGCAAGCCACGACGCAAGCGGCGCTTGAACGGCGCGGGCGGCTGCAGGTCATGCATCATCCCCAGGGCCATGGCCTTGTCACGCTGCTGCGCCACCGACAACGCCAGGCATACAGGCTGCACCGGCACGCCAGCATCAAAGGCCGGCGGCAGCGCCACGCCATCACCACTGTTACCCATCGGCCACCGATCGTTATCGTGCAGGTGGTTGGCATAACCGAGCAGCGTCGGCTGCCAGTCCAGACCTTTCAACACTTCAAGCACAGCCTGCTGCGCGCAGATGTGGTCAGGATGCGGGTCGAGCGCCGGGTGCGGCAGCACGATGACCTCTGGACGCGCGCGCAGCATGGTTTCGCGCAGATCGGCCAGCAGATTGTTCCAGGTCGGCGCGCCGTCGGCGTCACCCGGGAGCACAAATGGATTGAATTGACGGAACAGGCGGGTATCGCTCAAATCCGCTTCGCGCGAGCCCACCGGTTGCTCCGGCTTGTCACGCATCGCGGCCAGTTGCAGGCAGAAATACCCGAACTGCACGCAACGCTCTTGGGCGACACCGGCCCACTGCGGAACCGTGAGACTGTCCCAGGCGCGCAAACGTCCCTTGAGCCGCGCGGCGTCGACCTTGCTCATGCCCATCTGTTGGTAATGTTCGGCCTCGATTTCGCCAGCGGTCAGGGTGACGATCCAGGCCTCTTCGGCCTGACTGTACAAACCGAACGCCGCCAGCTCCGCATCATCCGCGTGAGGGGCAATGACCATGACCCGCTGTCGACGGTAATCAGCGTGCTCCAGCGCCCACAGCACCGGCTCGCCCGACACTCGACAGAAACGACCGCGCAGGCGCAACACGCCTTCGGACAACGCTTGCGCCTGCCCGCTGAGGTTCAGGTAGCGCAGGCCACGGACACCGCGCTCAAAGGTTTGCACGTCAGGATTGGCGCCGCCCGACAACTCGACCCGAGGATCGAAGAAGCGTCCCAGCCAGGTGCCTTTGACCCGCAGCGCCAGGATCAGCGTCGCGTCGTCGGCCAGCATCACACCTTCATCCAGACGCAACTGCTCGCCGTGCAGATGAACCTTCGGTTGCGGGGTATAGGGCGGGAAGCTGTACTGATAATCGTCGCTCGGGGCATAGAACAGATGATCGGCAAACCACGCCTCATGAGCGATCCAGCCGCCAATCAGCAACACCGGGGCCAGCCACCAGGCAACCAGTACGCTCAGTGCGATGATGGCGGCCAGCGCGACCAACACAGCCACGCGCTTGTTGCGTCGATGGCGCTTGAGCAATTGCTGTTTGCGGCTCATGGTCTGGCTCATACGGTGAACACCGGCACAGGGTTGCACCAGCGGTCCTTGTATTCACGATCAGCGCGACCGAATGAAAAACGCAGCGGCTTGCCGAGTGCCCGTGCATGTTCCCAGGCGCTTTGCGTATTGAGAAAGCTCAGCACGCTGCCGGGGCTGAACTCACGGGTCTCGGGATCAACGCCGCCATTCACATATTCGACACTGATCCATTCCGGCGCCTCGACGCGGTAGACCAGTTGAATCGCAATCGGCGCATCGTTGAGGAAAATGACCGAGCCGATCAACAGCTCGCGCAGCAAATCGATGACCTCGGCCATGCGCGCCGCGCCGGTGGCCGGAAAACCCCAGCGGCGCTGGAACAGATCGCAATACATCGCGGCCAGCTCGACGCTGGAGAACTCGCTGACCGCTCGCACCACACCGCCCGCTTCTTCCAGCAGGCGCAATTCGCGACGCTGGTTGTAGCGGAACTTTTTCGACAATTCTTCCGGGGTGCGGGCCATGGCAAGCTGTTCTGCCTGCAACTTCAGGCCACTGAAACGGCCTTCGTTGAGTGCCGACAGATAGCGCGCCCGATGACGCAGCGGTGCCTGGGCATCAACGGCACCCGGCAGGATCAGCTCGGCATTGCCGAGGTCGAACAGGCCTTTCTTGCCATGGCGCTTGAGCGCGTCCTTGGACAGCGCCAGATCGCGACCCCAGGTAGCGATGGAGGCTTTGATGTCGCCTTGCTGCTGCCAGGCCAGATAACGCACCGGGATCCCGGCCAGGTCCGCCAAGCGCTCGATGACCAGCGGATGCGTTGCGACACTGCCGCCATAACGCTGCCAGGCAGTGGCATAGGTCGAGGCGTCAACGGGCGACCAGCCACGTTCGCGCCAGCCTTGAAATCGGTTGAGCATCAGCCCCTCGTTGCCAGATCGGTAACTGGCGGCAGGCGCCAGAAGGTCTCGCGCACTGCACGGTCGGAGAAACGCTCATGCAGTCGCTCGAGCATCATCTGCGCACATTGACGACGCTGCGGCTCATCCATCGCGGCCAGGTGTTGCAGCCCTTGAGCCAGATGTTCGGCATCGCCCAGCGGAAACAGAATGCCCACACCCTCCACCACTTCCTTCGCCCCGCCGCAGGCGGTGGCCAGCAACGGCACGCCGGCAGCCATGGCCTCCAGCAACACCATGCCGAACGGTTCGTGATCGGAGCTCAGGGCAAACACATCGAAGGCGCGAAAGTAGTTGCGAGCTTCAGGCACCTGACCGAGAAACAGCACTCGGTCGGCAATCCCCAGCTCACGGGCCAGCGCCTTGAGATCCGGTTCCAGGCGACCGCTGCCGAGAATGACCAACTGACTGTTGGCCGGCAGGCCTGGCAGCGCTTGGGCAAACCCGCGCAGCAACGTGGCCTGATCCTTGTCCGGGTGCAGGCGGCCGACGTTGCCGACAATCCAGGCATCCGGCGACAGCCCGAGGATCTGACGCGCTTCTTCAGCCGGGATTTGACGGGCTTGCAGTGCAGGCACATCGATGCGGTTGTACAGCGTCTGGATTCGGCTCGTCGGCCACTTCGGCAGGCAGTGACGCATGTCGTCACGCACCGCATCCGACACCCCGAGCAGGCTCAGGCGCTTGCGGAAAATATGCGCGAACAACTTGCGCGTGCCGCGCTGGTAATCGCCGAATGCGTGGTGCACGCCAATGACCGGCAGCGAGGTGCCGAGCAAGGCGATGTAGATCGGTTTGAAGCGATGGGCGATGCAAAGACTGAAATTGCGTGAGGCGACGATCTTGCGCAAATCGCCGATAGCACCCAGTTTCAGGCCACGGATGGCCTTGGAGCTGTACTCCATGAACAACACTTCATCGGAAGCACACGCTGCGGCCACCTCGCTATCGGCCGCCCCGGTCAGAAACACCGTGGTCACCCGATAGCCGGTGCCGGCAAACAGGCTGGCGTACTGCCGTGCGCAGTCCAGGAACGGCCCGTCATAGCCGTGACAGAACTGCAGCACATGGCGTTCAGCCGAACGAGTCATAAGCGTTCGCGCCCTCTTTCACCACCAGGATGTCTTCCATGATCAGGTACTGCAGATCCGAGCCGAAAAACATGTTCAGCGCGTCGGTCGGCGAGCAGATCATCGGCTCGCCACGGCGGTTGAGCGAAGTGTTCAGCGACACGCCGTTACCGGTGAGGTTTTCCAGCGCCTTCATCATGTCGTAGTAGCGCGGATTGTACTCACGCTTGAGCACTTGGGCCCGGGAAGTACCGTCTTCATGGACGACTTCCGGCACGCGGGTTTTCCATTCTTCGGCGACTTCGAAGGTGAAGGTCATGAACGGCGCCGGGTGATCGATCTTGATCATCTGCGGCGCGACGGTGTCGAGCATCGACGGGCAGAAAGGCCTCCAGCGCTCGCGGAACTTGATCTGGTGGTTGATGCGGTCGGCGACACCGGCCACGCTCGGGCAACCGATGATCGAACGGCCACCCAGTGCACGCGGACCGAACTCCATGCGCCCCTGAAACCAGGCGACCGGATTGCCATCGACCATGATCTGGGCGATCTGCTCCGGCATGTTGTCAAGCTTGCGCCAGGTCGGCTTGTTCTCGTGGCGGGCACACGCAGCAATCACGTCTTCGTTGCTATAGGACGGGCCGAGGTAGACGTGTTCCATCTTCTCGACCGGTACGCCACGGGCATGCGACACGTAAGCGGCAGCGCCGACTGCGGTGCCGGCATCGCCGGACGCAGGCTGCACGAACAGCTCTTTGATGTCGTCGCGCGCGATGATTTTCTGGTTGAGCTTGACGTTCAACGCACAGCCACCAGCGAAAGCCAGCTTGCCGGTTTCCTTGAGGACGTCGCCCAGATAGTGGTCGATCATCTGCAACGCCAGCTTCTCGAACAGCGCTTGCATACTCGCGGCGTAGTGAATGTATGGTTCATCAGCGATGTCGCCTTCGCGCTTCGGACCCAGCCACTCGATCAGCTTCGGCGAGAAGTAGAAGCCTTTGCCCTTTTCTTTATAACGACGCAGGCCGATGACGTTGGCGTAGTCGGTATTGATCACCAGCTCGCCATTTTCGAACGAGGCCAGACGGGAGAAATCGTATTTGCTGGCATCGCCGTACGGCGCCATGCCCATGACCTTGAACTCGCCGTCGAGCATCTCGAAACCGAGGAACTCGGTGATCGCACCGTACAGACCGCCGAGGGAGTCCGGATCGAAGAATTCCTTGATCTTGTGGATCTTGCCGTTTTCGCCATAACCGAAGAACGTCGTGGCGTATTCGCCTTTACCGTCGATGCCGAGGATCGCGGTTTTCTCTTTGAAACCGGAGCAGTGATAAGCGCTGGAGGCGTGAGCCAGGTGATGCTCGACCGGCTCGATCTTGATTTTCTTCGGATCGAAGCCCAGTTGCTCGAGGCACCAGACGATCTTGTTGCGATAGCGCTTGTAGCGACGGTTGCCCATCAGGATCGCATCGAGAGCACGATCCGGGGCGTACCAGTAGCGCTTGGCGTAGTGCCAGCGGGCCTTGCCGAACAGGCTGATCGGAGCGAATGGAATCGCTACCACGTCAACGTCGGACGGCTTGATGCCGGCTTGCTCGAGGCAGAATTTCGCCGATTCGTAGGGCATGCGGTTCTTTGCATGTTTATCGCGTACGAAGCGCTCTTCCTCAGCCGCCGCGACCAGCTTGCCGTCGATGTACAACGCTGCGGAAGGATCATGGCTAAGGGCGCCGGACAGGCCAAGAATCGTCAATGCCACAGGGGTCTAGCCTCTTTAGTCTGCATGCAGGCGC
>NZ_RAZO01000489.1:0-14483 GCF_004307535.1 Pseudomonas sp. Sample_9 | reverse complement strand
GTGTTTGGTACGCTTTAAGTCGTTACAACATGGGGGCGATTCAATTCGCTCCCATGCTTGCCTCCACGTAAAGAACTACGTAAAAAAAACACCCACTCCCGCCCCATCTTCCTTCTCTCAAAAAGCTGCAATTGGTCCAGCCCTTCCAGAATCGACGCCGCCTCGCTACCCGAGCAGGAAAAGTTTTCCGCGACATTGCTCGCCGTAAACTCCTTCGCCTCCCCGCTTTTAGCCACCTGATACACCGCGCGCTGCCGTTCCGTCAGTTGAGCAATTACGCCAGAGCTCGTCAGCCAGCGCTGAAAGTCCTGAGTGTCTGCCAGACTCTTGCGGTACACAGTTGTAAAACCGACCACGGCTCGCAAAACAACCGCGCATTGAAACTCGATGAAATAAGTCAGATCCAGCTCATCTGCCTCGGTGTGCAGGTAGGAGCGTCCGTATTTCACCGGTGCATTGCGCAGCAGCAGACTGATCGCAATGTAGCGAAACGCCGCGAACTCATGTTTGAACATGAACCAGTAAAACAAGGCTCTCGCGACCCGCCCGTTACCATCGCGAAATGGATGTTCATAACCCATGGCGAAATGCAGCGTCACGGCCTTGATCAGCGGATGCAGATAATTTTTGTCCAGAATCGAGGCAGCGGGCCGGTTGATCCAGGCGGACAACCTCGCCAACCGCGCAACCAATCCTGCAGCAGGAGGTGGTCGGTGCACAGTGTTGCCTGAACCATCCTGAACAACCACCTCATCATTGGTCCGGAACAATCCGGGGGAATACTGCTCGTCGTCGATCCCCTCCACACCCACTCGATGGATCTCTGCAATCAGCTCAATGCTCAGAGGTTCATAACGCTTTTCCCAAGCGAAATTCATCATTCGATAATTACCCATGACCATGCGCTCATCCGGCGTCCGCGGCTGGCGCTGATGCTTGAGCATGTCCTTGGCAACACGAGTAGTGGTCGCCGCGCCCTCCAACTGGCTACTGGCGATGGCTTCGTCTTCGATCAGGTCATTGAGCAGACAGGAAAAATGCGCCCGCTCGCCGATCTGACTGGTCATGTAATCCAGCGCGGCCGTACTGGCGTAACGATCCACCACAGCCAAGGTTTTCTGCGCCAACGGCGTTGGCACGTATTTGCCCCACTGCACCGGCTCGCCCAACGGCAACAAATGAATGTACTGGGCCGCCCGCGCCTTCTTCACCAACGCCCAACAAAGGTTCGCGTCCAACCCTACCGCCCAGCGAAAGCGCAACGCCTCGAATGGCAAGTAGCGCCCCTGATCATCGAGCGGCTTGAGCAGCGCCAGATAATCCGCAAGTCGTTGCTTGTGTGGCGAGCGGGCCAACAGGTCGAAAACAGGATCCGTTCTGCCGGCTAATGTCGGTGGTTTCTTCATCAGACAGACTCAAGGACTCGGAAAAGCAGAACCCGGAGTACAGCATTGGACGGCCAGCGCCTCAAGATCGGAGGATTCTGAAAAAGCTGTAGGAAGGCAGCGTGAATTGGCGATTCGAAATGAATTGGCTGTCAGACCGCCTTCGCGAGCAGGCTCGCTCCCACAGGAGATCGATTACATCTGATGCCGAGTGGTTGGCCGAGAGGGCGCCATCGCGAGCAGGCTCGCTCCTACAATTGGAATCGTGGCATCCGGGAAAATCTGGTCGGCTGTCAGGCCGCCTTCGCGAGCAGGCTCGCTCCTACAAAAGCAAAAGCAAGCAGCGCAGCTGCCCGCGGCAACGCCGCCCCACTCAACAATGAGCGCAAGCTCGAGTGCTTTTGATCTTGATCCACCGGCGACGTCGGAAGGCTGAGTGGAGGGATTGATCCGGGTGTGGGAGCGCAGCGACCGTCTGGCGCAGCCAGACACAGCGGAAGGAGGTGCAGCGAAGCAAACCGTAGCCGCTGCGCCCGGATCGATCCCGCAGCGAAGGAACCCGAGCCTGCGAGGGCCGAACGTAGGAGCAAGCGTTTTGGGTTACCTTTTTGGCGTTTGAAAAAGGTGACCCGCCGTAAGGGCGGAACCGTAATCAGCAACACCCACAGGAACGGATATACACCCAAAACACCCAAGTCATGGTCGGCCCGAAGGCCGCCACGACACAAAAACCTCAAGCCTCCTTACGCACCCGAAACCAGGCCGCATACAACGCCGGCAAAAACAACAGCGTCAGCGCCGTAGCCACAATCAGCCCGCCCATGATCGCCACCGCCATCGGCCCGAAAAACACACTGCGCGACAGCGGAATCATCGCCAGCACCGCCGCCAGCGCCGTCAACACAATCGGCCGGAACCGCCGCACCGTAGCCTCGATAATCGCCTGCCAGGGCCTGAGCCCCGAAGCGATATCCTGCTCGATCTGATCGACCAGAATCACCGAATTGCGCATGATCATCCCGGACAATGCGATGGTCCCGAGCATCGCCACAAACCCGAACGGCTGCCTGAACACCATCAGAAACAACGTCACCCCGATCAAGCCCAACGGCGCAGTGAGAAACACCATCGCCGTACGCGAGAAACTGCGCAACTGCACCATCAGCAAGGTCAGCACCACGACAATGAACATCGGCACCCCGGCATTCACCGACTTCTGCCCGCGCTCGGAATCCTCCACCGTGCCGCCGACATCCAGCAGATAACCATCGGGCAACTCAGCGCGAATCGGTTCCAGCGTCGGCATGATCTGCTTCACCAGCGTCGCCGGCTGCTCCTTGTCATAAATATCTGCGCGCACCGTCACGTTCGGCAGGCGATTGCGGTGCCAGATGATGCCCTCCTCGAAGCCATATTCCAGCGTGGCAATCTGCGACAACGCCACACTGCGACCGTTATCCGTCGGCACCGCGAGACTCGGCAACAACGACAACTCAGTGCGTTCATGCACGGTGCCGCGCAGCAGAATCTCGATCAATTCGTTGTCTTCGCGGTACTGGCTGACCGTCGAGCCGACCAGTGAACTTTGCAGGAATTTCGCCAGATTGGCGGTACTCACGCCGAGGGCGCGCGCGCGATCCTGGTCGATGTTCAGGTAGACGACTTTGCTCGGTTCTTCCCAATCCAGGTGCACGTTGACCACATGCGGATTCTCGCGAACCTTTGCTGCCACCTTGCGCGCCAATGCACGGACTTCTTCGATGTGCTCGCCAGTGACGCGGAACTGCACCGGATAGCCAACCGGCGGGCCATTTTCCAGACGCGTGACGCGCGAACGCAGGGTCGGGAATTGCTCGTTGAGGGTTTCGATCAACCAGCTGCGCAACGCTTCACGCTCTTCGATGGTTTTCGCCAACACCACAAACTGGGCAAAACTCGCCGCTGGCAGTTGCTGATCCAGCGGCAGATAGAAACGCGGCGAACCGGTGCCCACATAGGCGACGTAATTGTCGATGCCGGCGTGCTCCTTGAGCAGCGCTTCGAGGCGTTTGACTTCACTGGTGGTGTTGGCCAGCGAAACACCTTCGGCCAGTTTCAGGTCGACCATCAACTCCAGCCGGTTCGAAGCCGGGAAGAACTGCTGCGGGACGAAGCGGAACAACACCACCGAGGCGATAAACAGGCCCACGGTGAGCACGATCACCGTCTTGCGATGCGCCACGCACCACTCCACCAGACGCCGCACGCGCTGATAAAACGGCGTGGCATACGGATCAGGCTGACCATGGCCAGTACCGTGTTTTGCCGCGTGAATTTTCGCCAGATCCGGCAGGAGTTTTTCCCCCAGGTACGGCACGAACATCACCGCCGCGACCCATGAGGCGAGCAAGGCAATGGTCACTACCTGGAAAATCGAGCGGGTGTATTCGCCGGTTCCGGACTGCGCAGTGGCAATCGGCAGGAAGCCGGCGGCGGTGATCAACGTGCCGGTGAGCATCGGGAATGCGGTGCTGGTCCAGGCATAACTCGCCGCGCGAATGCGGTCGAAGCCCTGCTCCATTTTGATCGCCATCATTTCCACGGCGATGATCGCGTCGTCCACCAGAAGCCCCAGCGCCAGCACCAGCGCACCGAGGGAAATCTTGTGCAGGCCGATGCCGAGGTAATACATGCAGGCGAAGGTCATCGCCAGCACCAGCGGAATGGTCAGTGCGACGACCATGCCGGTGCGCACACCGAGGGAGAAGAAGCTCACCAGCAAGACGATCGCCAGCGCCTCAACCAACACCTGAACGAACTCGCCGACGCCGGTTTTTACCGCTGCCGGCTGATCGGACACCTTGCGCAGCTGCATGCCGGCCGGGAGGTTTTTCTGAATGCGCGAAAACTCGCCTTCCAGCGCTTTGCCCAGGACGAGAATGTCGCCGCCGTCCTTCATCGCCACGGCCAGACCGATCGCATCGTCGCCCATGAAACGCATGCGCGGCGCCGGTGGGTCGCTGAAACCGCGACGCACATCGGCAATATCGGAGATACGGAACGTACGATCGGCGACGCGGATCGGAAAGTTCTTTATCTCATCGACTGTCTGAAAATTCCCCGAGACGCGTAGCTGCAAGCGCTCGCTGCCGGTTTCGAAGAACCCCGCCGTGGACACCGCGTTCTGTTCCTCCAGCGCCTGCTGCACCGCCGCCAGCGGCAAGCCGAGGGTGGCGAGCTTGACGTTGGACAGCTCGACCCAGATTTTCTCGTCCTGCAACCCAAGCAATTCGACCTTGCCGACATCCTTGACCCGTTGCAGCTGGATCTGGATGCGGTCGGCGTAATCCTTGAGCACCGCGTAGTCAAAACCGTCGCCGGTCAGCGCATAGATATTGCCGAAGGTGGTGCCGAACTCGTCGTTGAAAAACGGCCCCTGGATTCCCGGCGGCAGGGTCTGGCGAATGTCGCCGACCTTCTTGCGCAACTGGTACCAGAGGTCGGGGATGTCCTTGGAGTGCATCGAATCGCGGGCAATGAACGTGACCTGGGATTCACCGGGGCGGGAGAACGACATGATGCGTTCGTACTCGCCGGTTTCCATCAGCTTCTTTTCGATACGTTCAGTGACCTGGCGCGAGACCTCCTGCGCGGTCGCACCGGGCCAGCGGGTCTGAATGACCATCGCCTTGAAAGTGAACGGCGGGTCTTCGCTCTGGCCGAGCTTGGTGTAGGACAACGCGCCGACAACGGCAAGCAAAAGCATCAGGAACAGTACGATCTGGCGATTACGCAACGCCCATTCGGAGAGGTTGAAGCGCATCGGGGCTTACTCCTTGTTTGCCAGATTGACCACACGGTTGGAGCGATCCACCGGCCGCACCTGCTGGCCGTCGAGGAGCACATGAACGCCGGCAGCCACCACCCAGTCGCTGGCATTCAAGCCTTCGAGCACCGCCACGCTTTTCTCGCCGAACGGACCGACCCGCACTGGGGTTTTCTTCAACGTGTTGTTGCCGTTGACCACCCAGACGTAAGTCGCACCGTTTTCAGCGGTCAGCGCGGAAAGCGGTATCGACAACGAGACACTGTCGGCCGATTGCACAAACACCCGGGCGCTCTGCCCCAGTTCAGCCGGCACTTTGCCGCTGGTGAACGAGATCCGCGCAGCAAAAGTGCGTGAACGCGGGTCGGCGGACGGCGACAACTCGCGGATCTGCCCGGCGAAGCGTTGATTCTGCTGTGCCCACAATTCCACGGTGACCGGCTGACCGACCTTGAAGCGGCCGAAGCTTTGCTCCGGCAGGCTGATCAACACTTCGCGCTCACCATCGGTGGCGAGGGTGAACACGGTTTGCCCGGCAGCGACCACCTGACCGACTTCCACCGAACGCTTGGCCACCACACCGTCCTGTGGCGCACGCAGCACCGCGTAACTGGCCTGGTTGGTCGAAACGTTGAATTCGGCTTTGATTTGTTTAAGGCGGGCTTCGCCGGAGCGATATAGATTTTCGGCATTGTCGTAGGCCGAGCGGCTGACCATCTGCCGATCCATCAGGGTTTTATAGCGATCGCGCTCGGCGCGCACCAGATTCAGATTGGCCTCGGCGGCGGCGACCTGCGCGCGGGTGGCTTCCAGCTGCAGGCGCACATCCTGCGGATCGAGTTCGGCCAAGGGCTGATCGGCCTTGACGCGCTGGCCTTCGTCGACCAGTCGTCGGCTGACTTTGCCGCCGATGCGGAATGCCAGATCAGGCTCATAACGGGCACGCACCTCGCCCGGATAACTTTCCATCGCCTGCGCCGAAGGCTCGGGCTGTACCACCATGGCCGGGCGTACGGTGACTTTGGTCACCTCTTCCTGACCGCACGCCGATAACAGGAACGCCAGACTGACTGGCACGGCAAAGGACAACGCATGGCGGAACATGGTGACGGACCTTTCGCGAATGAGGCTTGGAATATTTATACTGGCGGGTATGGTATTAATAGCAAACTCACCAGTCCAGTATTAAAAGCGAAGAATGTCGAACAATCTTTCAGCTCCAAACGGCCCGGGCCGCCCCAAGGATCTGGCCAAGCGCCAAGCGATCCTCGATGCGGCGAAAACCCTGTTTCTCTGCCATGGCTACGCCAACACCAGCATGGACGCGGTTGCCAGCGAGGCCGGCGTGTCGAAGCTGACGGTCTACAGCCATTTCAACGACAAGGAGACGCTGTTCTCCGCTGCTGTCGTCGCGAAATGCGAGGAACAATTACCGCCGCTGTTCTTCGAATTGCCGGATGGCATCGCGGTGGAAAATGTATTGCTGAACATTGCCCGGGGCTTCCATCAACTGATCAACAGCGATGAATCAGTGAACCTGCACCGCCTGATCATGGCGCTGGGCAGTCAGGACCCGAAGCTGTCTCTGATTTTCTTCGAGGCCGGCCCCGAGCGCGTGGTCAACGGCATGGAAGGTCTGCTGGCGAAAATCCATGCGACCGGCGCGCTGAGCATCGACCAGCCACGCAATGCCGCCGAGCACTTCTTCTGCCTGATCAAAGGCGCGGGGAATTTCCGTTTGTTGTACGGCTGCGGCGAGCCGCTGACTGGAGAGGCAGCGGAACGGCATGTGCGCGAGGTGGTGGGGTTGTTTATGCGGGCTTACAAACCCTGACTGTTTTGCGGTGCTTGTGCAGACCGCTTCGCGAGCAGGCTCGCTCCCACACTGGAATGCATTTCAACTGTGGGAGCGAGCCTGCTCGCGAATGGGGCGACGCGGTCTCAGGGCTTCAGCGCTTTTTTCGGATAAATGTCATACCGGCTCGATTTGCCATCCAGCGCATGGCTCGGTTTCGGCCCTTCGATGCACGGTGCCTTGCGCGGGCGCTTGACCACCACCCGGTGCGTGGCCAGTGCCAGTGCGGCTTCAAGCAGGGCCGGGGCATCCGGATCATCGCCGACCAGCGGGCGGAACAGGCGCATCTCTTTTTTCACCAGCGCGGTTTTCTCGCGATGCGGGAACATCGGGTCGAGATAGATCACCTGCGGCGCCTCCCCTTCCCAACTGCGCATCACTTCGATGGAATTGCCCTTGAGCAGTTTCATCCGCGCCACGATCGGCGCTACATCGAAATCTTCTGCCGCCCGCGCCAAGCCGTCCTCAAGCAGTGCGCCGATCAGCGGCTGACGCTCGATCAGGCTCATTTCACAACCGAGACTGGCCAGCACAAACGCATCCTTGCCCAAGCCCGCCGTGGCATCGAGCACCCGCGGGCGCACGCCTTGGGCGATGCCGACAGCCTTGGCAATCATCTGCCCGCTGCCGCCGCCATACAATCGACGATGCGCCGCGCCGCCTTCGACGAAGTCGACCCGCACCGGTCCAGGCGCATCCGGGCCGAGCTGCTGCAACTGCAAACCCTGTTCGCCGACCTGCAAGGCGAACTCACCGTCCGCCTCGCCGAGCGGCAGGCCGAGACGTTCGGCCCAGTGTGCGGCTTGCGTTTGAAACGCTGGGGCGAGGGCCTGGACATGGATGCGGCAGGCCGCGGGTGACTCGATCATGAAAAAACGCTCAAAAAAGTTAAGGATCGACAAAAACCGCCGATAAACCATTCAACGCGCATTTTGCCAGAGCTGAGCGTCAACCGAAAAAAATGTCAGGCATTCTTCCCACATCGATTGGCTACGTTTCGCCCCATGGCGACTTCAGCCGTCATAACACTCAAGCACTGAGCGGCGTCAGTCACCTGTGGCAGGATTTCTTTGCCCAGGCCCTGGCCGAACAGACGAGTGAAGTGGTGCCTGCCTGTGGCACGTTTCCACCGGTTGACCTGAACAGCCCGGAAGAACCGACCGTTGGCAGCGAGCTGCACGCGCACATCGTCAGCCAGCGTGAGTGCGACGTGGTCGAAACCCAGGTTCGCCCGCCGGAGCCACTGTTCCTGCCGATCGCCGAATTCGAAATGGAGCTGCTGGACAAGCCGTTCCCACCGTTCCCGCCAGAAGAACTCAAGGCTCAGCAAGAGCAACAGGATTTCGACAGCAGCTGGGTACGCCCGATTGTGATCAACAATGGCCAGCCAGTGCCGGAGCCAGGCCCTGCTCCGCAGAAACGTCCGCTGTACCTGCCGATTGCCGAGTTCGACCTGGACTTGCTGCAGAAGCCTTACCCGCCGTTCCCGCCGGAAGAAATCGTCGAGCAACAGAAAGCTCTGGACTTCGATAATGGCTGGGCTCGCCCGATCGTTCTGCAGAACCTGCGCCTCGCCGCCTGATCCTCAGCGACACACGCTCCAGCGCCCGACATCGACATGGAAGTGATTGCGATGAGCGGCGTTGTAGTCCGGGCTCAACACCACACTGAATGACTCGCAGGCGCCGTCACGCAGCTGGCGCAGAAACTCTGCGTCCTGATTCTGCTTGGGCCAATCCTTGAGCACGCTGATCGTGCGCCCGTCAGACAGGCGGAAACCGGCGATGTCCAGCGCGTCGGCACTCGCGTGTCGGCTAAGGGCACCGCTCTCACGGTTGTAAACATTGCGACAGGCAAAGCTGCCGAGGTGATCGACCCGCGCGATTTTCTGGCCGTAAACCGATTGCGCCGCCGGTTGCAGGGTGTGGTGTTCAAACATTGCGTAGGCCACCGCCAGCGGGCAACTGGCGATGAAACTGCTGCTCAGCGCCACTTCACCGCCCTGCACCCGCAGAGCACCGATCAGCGGACACTTGGCGCCCGGGCTGTCGGCCTGGGGACTGACGCGCAGATCCGAGCTGCTCAATGCCTGTGCGCAAAGCTCGGGATCACTGCGCAGGCGCATGAGTTTGTAACCGGTCAGCCAGTTGGGCGCGGCTTTTATGTCCAATGGCGCCCACGGGTTCCACTGCGGCGGCACCTCCAGCCAGCCGCGCCAGACACTGACCGCCGCACCGCCGATCGCCAGCAACAGCACCCAGAAAAGCCAGCGCCCCATGCTCAGTCCTTGAAGAATTGATTGGCCTTGGCGTACGGCATCGACTGCGACGTAAAGCCAAAGGTGCCGGCCTGTTGGATCTCTTCCGCCGCGCGGAAGAACTCGCCGAACGCCGCCAGCGCCAGAGCAGAGCCGGTGCTGATGCGGCGTACGCCCATTTCCTCGAGCTGCTGCACGGTCAGTTTCAAACCGCCAGACATCAACACATTGACCGGTTTCGGTGCCACCGCTTGCACCACTGCACGCACTTCTTCGGCGCTGCGCAAACCCGGCGCGTAGAGCACGTCGGCACCCGCTTCGGCAAATGCCTGCAAGCGGCGAATGGTGTCGTCGAGATCGGGATTACCGTGCAGGTAATTTTCCGCGCGAGCCGTGAGGATGAAGGGAAACGGCAAGGTGCGCACCGCCGCGACGGCGGCTTCAATCCGTGCGACGGCGTGTTCGAAGCAATAGATCGGCGCATCCGGGCGCCCGGTCGCGTCTTCGATCGACCCGCCCACCGCGCCCGCCTCGGCGGCGCGCAACAGACTCTGCGCGGACTCCAGCGGATCATCGGCAAAGCCGTTTTCCAGATCCACCGCCACCGGCAGATCCGTCGCCGCGACAATCGCGCGGACATTGGCCAGGGTCTCGTCGAGACTCAACGCGCCATCAACCTTGCCCTGGGAAAACGCGTAACCGGCGCTGGTGGTGGCCAAGGCCTGATAGCCAAGACTGGCGAGCATCTTCGCCGAGCCGGCATCCCACGGATTGGGGATGACGAAGATCCCCTGGCGATCATGCAGGGCCTTGAAGGCTTGGGCTTTGAGGAGTTGGTGTTGACTGACTTGGACGTTCATCGACGGGCTCCCCGGCAGAAAAAACCCGCCTCAGAGCAAGCCAAGCTGCTCGGCGGCGGGTTCTCTGTATAGCTCAGGCAGCGCGGGCAAGCCAGGCAAACGTTGCATCAGTTGTGCGTGAAAACGTTGCGCCAGTTTCGCTGCCAACAGGTTGTCGGCGGTATGCAGAAAGACGTAGGGCGTGCGGCCCTCTTCGATCCATTCAGCAATTTTCACCACCCACGGCACGAGAAACGCATCGTTGGCCTCAAGCTCGGGATGGCCGATGAAACGCACCTGCGGAAACTGCGTGAACGCCG
Organism: Pseudomonas sp. Sample_9; assembly: GCF_004307535.1. Classification (NCBI taxonomy): domain Bacteria; kingdom Pseudomonadati; phylum Pseudomonadota; class Gammaproteobacteria; order Pseudomonadales; family Pseudomonadaceae; genus Pseudomonas; species Pseudomonas sp. Sample_9. The sequence continues at coordinate 4,022 of NZ_RAZO01000489.1, read as the reverse complement.
CCGGACGGGTCGGCACTCGGGGCTTTTTCGACTGCGCGTGGATCACCGAGGACTCGGTCGACAAGCAGCTGAACAGCGCGCGCGGGTCAAGACAGATGCGCTCGACACCGCGATCCAGCAACAGACGATTGAGCAGACGCTCGCTCTCGCCCTTGGCGAAGAACTGTTCATTGCGCACCTCGACCGCAAGCGGGCAATCCAGCGCATCGATAAACGCCGCGAGCTCCGGCAGACGCTGCGGCGTGAAGCTTTTCGACAGTTGCAGCCACAGCGGCGAAACACGTTCGCCCAACGGCTTGAGTAATTGCAGGAAGGTTTCCGCAGCGGTCAGTTGCTCGCGCAGGTCACCACTGTGGCTGATGTCGCCGGGGAATTTGGCAGTGAAGCGAAAGTGCGCCGGCATGATCTCGGCCCAGCGCTGCACAGTGGCTGGCGACGGACTGGCGTAGAAGGTGGTGTTGCCTTCGACGGCGTTGAACACCTGGCAGTAGAGAGCGAGAAAGTCGGAGGTTTTTGCGTCTACCGGATACAGATACTCGCGCCAGGCATTTTCGCTCCAGGACGGGCAACCGAGGTAGTAAGGCAGATCCATCAGATATACAGATCGAGGCCCAGCACGTCTGCGTCCCAATCGACAAAACCGGCGGTGCTGAGGTAGCTGGCCAGGGCCATGGCTACGCTTTTCTTCATCGCGCGGTGGTAAATCATGTCTTGCTGACGGGCAGGCAGGTTGCTCAGGCGTTGCGCGGTAGCTTGGGCTGCACGGGCGGCCATCTGCTCTTCGCTCGGGAATTCCAGCTCGCCGTCGATAATCTCGACGGACTCATCCAGCGCCGCATTGCCTTTTCGCGGCTTGCGCTTGATGGGGTAGGACTGAGTGGAAACGCCGTCTATACGCATAATGTCATGCTCGGTATCAATGATGGCAATTTAGCGGCACTTGACCGACTTAGCAAACCGCCGAGTGATAACTAGAACACATAAAGCGCAAAAGGTTTTAAGGGCGGGGGCAGAAACTGACGATTGGCGAATGGAAGATCAAAAGATCGCAGCCTTCGGCAGCTCCTACAGGGAAATGCATTCCAAATGTAGGAGCTGCCGAAGGCTGCGATCTTTCGAGGTATCAGCGGGCTTTCGGGGTGGCAACTTTATCGCGCAGGTAGACGGGCTGGGCGTCATCCGCCGGGATCGCCTCGCCGCGCTCCCAGGCAAAACGCGCGAGCGTTAGCAGGTCTTCGGCGTGGGGCAGCATGCCGGCGTCGGAGCCGCTTAGATTGACCGCAATGCGCTCGCCGTAGCCCCAACCGGTACCGGCACCGAACCAATCGCCACTGGCATCAGCGGGCAACGCGGCAACTTCCGGCGGCAACACCGCTTCGGCACCGACCAGACGCATCTCCCCCGCCGTCTCGCGGTAGCAGCCCCAATACACTTCATCCATCCGCGCATCGATGGCGGATGCCACCTGGCTTGCGCCGTGCTCACGAAAGGCACGCTGTGCCAGCACGGCAAGGTTGGATACCGGCAATACCGGACGATCCAGAGCAAAGGCCAAACCCTGCACCACACCGATGGCAATGCGCACACCCGTGAACGCGCCCGGGCCACGGCCGAAGGCAATTGCGTCGACCGCTTGCAACGTGGTGCCCGCATCGGCGAGCAATTGCTGGATCATCGGCAGCAGCTTCTGCGCATGCAGACGCGGGATCACCTCGTAATGGCTCGTGACCTTGCCGTCATGCAGCAAGGCAACGGAGCAAGCTTCAGTCGCGGTGTCCAGGGCCAGCAAGGTGCTCATCGATGTTTCCAAAACAGGGGTGGGGAAAAAAGTGCGTCAGTATAAACAACTACGGCCCGCAAGCGGGCCGTGGATGATGCAGCCGATCAGACTTTTCAGCTCAGCGCGGCCAACACCTTGGCGGTGATTGCATCGACCGAACCCACGCCTTCGATGTGGCTGTACTTTGGCTTACCGCCGTTGTTGGCGGAAAGGTTTTTATAGAAATCCACCAGCGGTTTGGTCTGCGAATGGTAGACCGACAGGCGATGACGCACGGTTTCTTCGGTGTCGTCCTTGCGCTGCACCAGCTCTTCGCCGGTGATGTCGTCCTTGCCAGCCAGTTTCGGCGGGTTGTAGACGATGTGGTAAACGCGGCCGCTGGCTTCGTGAACACGGCGACCGGCGATGCGCTGGACGATTTCTTCGTCTTCTACAGCGATCTCGACCACGGCATCCAGCTCGACGCCGGCAGTGACCAGTGCTTCAGCCTGCGGAATGGTGCGCGGGAAGCCGTCGAACAGGAAACCGTTGGCGCAATCAGGTTGAGCGATGCGGTCCTTGACCAGCGCGATGATCAGGTCATCCGACACCAGGCCGCCGGCATCCATGATGCTCTTGGCTTGCACGCCCAGCGGAGTGCCAGCCTTGACCGCAGCGCGCAGCATGTCGCCGGTGGAGATTTGCGGAATGCCGAATTTCTCGGTGATGAACTTTGCCTGAGTACCTTTACCGGCCCCGGGAGCTCCCAGCAGAATGACGCGCATCGATGTGCTCCTCAATTTTTTATATAAAAGCTTTACAAAACAAAGGATTCGCTCGTAACCGGCGGATCCTGAAAATACGGGTCGTGGCCGCACAAACGGCCAAAGGCTGATCAAGATACACAGCAGGCTGCGCCCACACAAGACGCCAAAAGTCGGAGAAACCGACGCCCGCCGTGACCTCGCGACGCGGTAACCCAAGTCGCAACCCCAACATTAACTGTCGCCTCGCGGCACTTTCCTACTGCAGGAGAAGCGGCATCCGAGCCTTGTCGCGAATGCCGCCAGAGGTGCTCAGCAACCTTAGCCGGTATTGCGCAATCCGGCAGCAATCCCCGCTACAGACACCAGCAGCGCCTGTTCCACCGGGCTGCCCTGCTCGACTTCCTGCTGCCGCGAACGCGCCAACAGCTCGGCCTGCAATAGATGCAGCGGGTCGAGGTAGGTGTTGCGCAAGCGGATGAATTCGAGGGTGTCGGGGCTGTGCGCCAGCAGCTGCGACTGCCCGGTCAGGCCCAATACTACGGAGCATGCCTGCGACAATAGGTCGCGTAACTGCGCGCCCAACGGCAGCAGATCGGCTTCGACCAAACGTTCGTCATAGGACTGCGCGATATCCGCGTCGGCCTTGGCCAAGACCATTTCCAGCATGTCGATACGAGTGCGGAAAAACGGCCACTGTTCGCGCATCTGCCCCAGCAACTCACCTTCGCCACGCTCCAGCGCCTTGCTCAGCGCAGTCTCCCACCCCAGCCAGGCCGGCAGCATCAATCGGGTTTGGGTCCAGCCGAAGATCCACGGGATCGCCCGCAGGCTTTCGATACCGCCGGCACGGCGTTTGGCCGGGCGACTGCCGAGCGGCAAACGTCCCAGCTCCTGCTCTGGGGTCGACTGACGGAAGTACTCAACGAATTGCGGATTTTCCCGCACCACCTGGCGGTAAGCGCTGACACCGTCCGCCGCCAATTCGTCCATCAGATGGCGCCATTCCGGAGTCGGCGGCGGCGGTGGCAGCAAGGTCGCTTCGAGCACGGCGGCCAGATACAGATTGAGGTTTTGCTCGGCGATGTCCGGCAGGCCGAATTTGAAACGAATCATTTCGCCCTGCTCGGTGGTGCGGAAACGTCCCGCCACCGAACCCGGTGGTTGCGACAGAATCGCCGCGTGTGCCGGACCGCCGCCACGGCCAACGGTGCCGCCGCGACCGTGGAACAGCAGCAGTTCGACTTGCTGCTCACGGCAGATTTCCACCAGGCGCTCCTGCGCGCGATATTGCGCCCACGCAGCAGCGGTGGTGCCGGCATCCTTGGCAGAGTCGGAATAGCCGATCATCACTTCCTGCGGGCCGTGCAGGCGCGCGCGGTATCCCGGCAGCAGCAACAGCCGTTCCATCACCGGCCCGGCGTTGTCGAGGTCGGCGAGGGTCTCGAACAGCGGCACCACGCGCATCGGCCGCAGAACGCCGGATTCCTTGAGCAGCA
>NZ_RAZO01000081.1:10194-14643 GCF_004307535.1 Pseudomonas sp. Sample_9 | reverse complement strand
TTGGTGTTGGTGATGATGCCGTTCGACAGGTTGCCGTTGGGCACGATGATGGTCTTGTTGTCGCCGGTACGCAGCACGGTGTGGAAAATCTGAATGCTGTCGACGGTACCCGCTACACCTTGGGCTTCGATCCAGTCACCGATGCGGAACGGGCGGAACAGCAGAATCAGCACGCCGCCCGCGAAGTTCGCCAGGCTGCCCTGCAAGGCCAAGCCAATCGCCAGACCCGCAGCACCGATAGCCGCAACGAACGAGGTGGTTTCGACGCCGATCATCGACGCGACGCTGACAATCAGCAGCACCTTGAGAATGATGTTGGCCAGGCTGCTGATAAAGCCTTGCAGCGCGAGGTCGGCATTGCGCAGAGCCAGCAGACCGCCGAGTTTTTGCGTGACCTTGTTGATCAGCCACCAGCCGATCGCCAGGGTAATCACTGCCAGCAGTACACGGCTGCCGTATTCCATGATCATCGGGATCCACGCCTGGGACGCCTTGACCAGGTGGTCCACTTCAGCATTCAAATCCATGTTCTATCTCCTGATTTCCGGCTTCCCGGGGTGTACACAAAAAATGTGGGAGCGAGCTTGCTCGCGAAAGCGGTTTGTCAGTCAACTCATCGCTGAATGAAACACCGCATTCGCGAGCAGGCTCGCTCCCACATAGCCTTCAGACCAAGCTTAGTCGCGGAAGTTGTTGAACTGCAGCGGCATGCCGAATTCCTTGGCACGCAGGGCCGCGATCGCTTCCTGCAAGTCGTCGCGCTTCTTGCCGGTGACACGCACCTGCTCGCCCTGAATGGCGGCCTGGACCTTGAGCTTGGCTTCCTTGATGTGGCCGACGATCTTCTTCGCCAGCTCTTTGTCGATGCCTTCCTTGAGGATGGCGTCCTGCTTCATCAGTTTGCCCGAAGCGTAGGCGTCCTTGACCTCAAGGCACTGCACGTCGATCTTGCGCTTGGTCAGCGCCAGCTTGAGGATTTCGATCATCGCTTCGAGCTGGAAAGCGGCTTCGGCGGTGAGGCTGACGGTCAGGTCTTTTTCCTTGAACTCGAAGCTGCCTTTGCCTTTCAGGTCATAACGACGATCGAGCTCCTTGACGGCGTTCTCGACCGCGTTGGTGACTTCGTGTTTGTCCAGTTCGGATACCACGTCGAACGACGGCATGTAATCTCTCCAATAAAAAGGCGCGCTCGATGTGGATGGAGCGCGCTTGGCTTGCGGTTAAAATCGGGCTCATTATAACGGGTCTTTTCCTACCGATACGGCGAGCCGCACATGCCTGCAAGCAATCGAGCAAAAAACTGATGTCGACCACCTGGCACGTACTTGGCGCCGGCAGCCTCGGCACACTCTGGGCGACACGTCTGGCCCGCGCCGGCTTGCCGGTGCGGCTGATCCTGCGCGATGCGGCGCGTTTGCAAAGCTATGCGGCAGTGGGCGGCTTGACCCTGGTAGAAAACGGACAAGCTCATACCTATGCAGTTCCCGGCGAAACCCCGGACAGTCCCGAGCCGATTCGCCGATTGCTGGTCGCGTGCAAGGCCTATGACGCCGAAGAGGCCGTCGCCCGCCTCGCTTCCCGCCTCGCGCCGGACGCCGAACTGATCCTCCTGCAGAACGGCCTCGGCAGTCAGGACGCCGTCGCCGCGCGGGTGCCACAGGCGCGCTGCATCAGCGCCTCCAGCACCGAGGGCGCGTTCCGCGATGGCGATTGGCGCGTGGTGTTTGCCGGTCACGGCTTCAACTGGCTGGGCGATGGCGCGAATCCGCTGGCGCCGGTCTGGCTGGACGATCTGCAAGCGGCGAACATACCTCATGAATGGAGCGCTGACATCCTCACTCGCCTGTGGCGCAAACTGGCGCTGAACTGCGCGATCAACCCACTGACCGTGCTGCACGATTGCCGCAACGGCGGGCTGAGCGAGCATCACTGCGAAGTCGCCACACTCTGCGCCGAATTGACCGAACTGCTCGAACGCTGCGGCCAACCCGCTGCGGCGGACAATCTGCAAGCGGAAGTCGAACGAGTGATCCACGCCACCGCCGCCAATTACTCTTCGATGTATCAGGACGTCGCCAACCAGCGCCGCACTGAAATCAGCTATCTGTTGGGCCACGCCTGCAAAGTTGCCGAGCGGCATCAGTTGCATCTGCCGCATCTGCACCAGTTGCAGCAACGTCTGGTCGCGCATCTGCGCAAGCGTGGATTGCCCAGTGACTAAGCAGCCGCTAGGCTGACGACTTGTTCCCCTGCTGCGATAAACCTGATGCCATTGCGCCAGCGCCTTGAAAACCTGCCGGTCGGCCAGAAACTGCTGGCCGCCCTGCTGGTGTTGTTGACCACGGTTCTGCTGGTCGCCAACCTGACCTTTATCAGCGCCGCCTATTACATTTCTCAGGAAAGCATGGCGCCACAGGCCTTGCAGACCATCGGCCGGCTGATCGCCAACCCGAGTCTGGTCAGCGATGCGCTGGAGTCGCCGCGCAGCGCCGAGCGCCTGCTCAAGGAACTCGACAGTTATTCACCGCTGCGCGCCGCCGCCCTGTACGACGGCAAGGGCGAACGCCTGGCGCAAGTGCAGCGCGGCGAAAAACTCAGTCTCCCCGAGCGTTACCGCCACGTCGAAGCGTGGCAACTCACCGAGTTTCGCAGCAATCAACTGATCACCCTGCCCCGCCCCGGCGCCGCACCTGGGCATCTGCTGCTGGTGGCCAGCAGCGAACTGCCGATGGCGTTCTACACCGGCACCCTGACCGCCAGCCTCGGCATCCTGATCTTCAGCGTACTGCTGTGGCTGGTGATTGCCCGGCAGATCAAGCGCCTGATCACCCGGCCGATTCATCAGCTGGAGGAATTGTCCCGGCAGGTCACCCGCGAAGAAAACTACGCCCTGCGCGCTGCACGCGGCAACCACGACGAAATCGGCAGTCTGGCCGAGGCGTTCAACACGATGCTTTCGCGCATCGAAGCGCGCGAGCAGCAGCTCAAACGCGCCCGCGACGACTCGCAGGCCGCCTACGATCAGGCGCAAGGGCTGGCCGAGGAAACCCGCCACACCAACCGCAAACTGGAGCTGGAAGTCCAGGTGCGCAGCAAGATCGAGAAGAAACTCACCGGCTTCCAGAATTATCTCAACAGCATCATCGACTCGATGCCGTCGGCGCTGATCGCCCTCGACGAGCAGCTCTACGTCACCCAGTGGAACCAAGAGGCCAGCGCGCTCTCCGGCACGCGCCTGGACGAGGCGCTGAATCAGCCGATCTTCCTCGCCTTCGAACCGCTCAAGCCGTTTTTGCCGCAACTCAAGGCCACCGTCGAACAGCACACCGTGGCTAAAGTCGATCGGGTGACCTGGTTCAAGGACGATGAACCCAAGCATTACGCGCTGACGTTTTATCCGCTGATGGGCGGTGCCGGGCGTGGCGTGGTGATCCGTATCGATGACATCACCCAGCGTCTGTCGCTGGAAGAAATGATGGTGCAGTCGGAGAAGATGCTCTCGGTCGGTGGCCTTGCGGCCGGCATGGCCCATGAAATCAACAACCCGCTTGGCGCGATACTGCACAACGTGCAGAACATTCGTCGGCGTCTGTCGGCGGATCTGCCGAAGAACATCGAAACTGCCGAACAACTGGGCATCGAACTGGACACGGTGAATCGCTACCTGCAAGGCCGCGAAGTGCCGCAACTGCTCGACGGCATTCAGCAGGCCGGCGCCCGCGCGGCGAAAATCGTCACGCACATGCTCAGCTTCAGCCGCCGCAGCACCCGGCAAATGGCGCCGTGCGATCTGCCGGCATTGATTGATCAAGCCGTGGAAATCGCCGGCAACGACTTCGACCTGGCCATCGGCTTCGACTTCAAGGGCCAGGCGATCATTCGTCAGTTCGACCCTGCCCTCGGTCCGGTGCCGGGCACCGCCAACGAGCTGGAACAGGTGTTGCTCAATCTGCTGAAAAACGCCGCGCAGGCCATTCATCAGCGCGAAGACGACAGCGAGCCGGGCCGGATCATTCTGCGCACCCGGCTCAATCCGCCGTGGGCCGAGATTCAGGTCGAGGACAACGGCATCGGCATGAGCGAGAACGTGCGCAAGCGTACCTTCGAGCCGTTCTTCACCACCAAGGAAATCGGCCAAGGCACCGGGCTTGGCCTGTCGGTGTCCTATTTCATCATCACCAACAACCATAAAGGCCAGATGGAAGTGCAGTCGGCGCCCGGCCAGGGCACTTGCTTCACCCTGCGTCTGCCGCTGGCGCAACCTGCGCCGTTGACCACCGAAACCAATTCACTACCGAGGTAACCCATGGGCTTTCGCTTGTCGAAGATCTACACCCGCACCGGCGACAAAGGCGAAACCGGCCTCGGTGACGGCCGCCGCGTTCCCAAGGATCACCCGCGCATCGAGGCGATTGGCGAGGTCGATACGCTGAACAGTCAGGTCGGCGT